>JAUZPM010000087.1 GCA_030705925.1 Bacillota bacterium | reverse complement strand
CTAACATAACTGACTTCATCGGCGGCATAGATATTATACCAAGATACCAAAAAAGGCTTGAATGGGTGATCGCCGGATTCCACACGCCGGCATTAAAACCGGGAACGATCGAACAGCATACCGCGGCATATCTGGCACTATCTGAAAACCCGTATATAGATATGATCTCACATTGTGGTTCAGATATGTATAAATTTGACTATGAGCGTGTCATTCCTGTTTTTGCGAAAAAGCACATCGTTGTTGAGATAAACAACCATTCCTTTGACGTGAGAAAGGGAAGCCCAGAAAACTGCCGCGAAATCGCGCTCCTCTGCAAAAAATACCGCTGTCCAATAGCGGTAACGAGCGATGCCCATTTTCACGAGCATATCGGCGTGTTTAACAATTCCTTAAAGCTGCTGAGTGATATCGATTTCCCTGAGGAACTTGTTATCAATACAACAAAACAGCGTTTTCTGGACTTTTTATATAATAAAAAGGGCATAAGGATTGAGTAAACAATAAAGAGAGACACAGGAGTTGATCCTTATGGAAAAAAGCATACTTAAAGACCTTGAAGCATCGAATGCCTGTTTCAAGATCGCTGTAGACGAGCCGATGAGCAATCATACGACATTCAAAATCGGCGGTCCTGCGTCAATTCTCGTAACGCCTTTGGGAATGTACGGCCTTGCGGATGTTGTCACCCTCTGCCGCCAAAAAAGCGTTCCTTATTTAGTGATAGGAAACGGAAGCAACCTGCTTGTCAGCGACAGCGGTCTTGATATGGTAGTAATAAAAACCACTGAGGGGCTCGGCGAGGTCAGGGTTGACAGGGATAGACAGCTTGTTTCATCTGAAAGCGGCGCAAGCCTTGCACGGCTTGCCGTTGCCGCAAAAGAGGCGGCGCTGTCCGGCATCGAATATCTCTATGGTATTCCGGGTTCGGTTGGCGGCGCTGTGTTCATGAATGCCGGCGCTTACGGCGGAGAAACTGCCGACGTGCTTGTTAAAACTGAGTATCTCGACGCTGACGGTGACGTTAAGGAACTGCGTCATGACCAGCATGACTTTGCCTATCGTCACAGCGTGTTTATGGATAACGGAAATATAATCCTCCGCTCATGGTTCCAGCTTGAAACCGGCGACACATCCATGATACGCGGCAGGATGGAAGAAATGATGCAAAGCCGCCGCGATAAACAGCCGCTCGAGTTTCCGAGCGCGGGTTCGGTTTTCAAGCGCCCCGAAGGATTTTTCACAGGCAGGCTCATTGAGGACAGCGGACTAAAAGGATTTAGCATCGGGGGTGCGCAGGTCAGCGAAAAGCACGCCGGATTCATCATAAATAAAGGCGGGGCGACCTGCGACGATGTCCGGCGTTTGGTAAATCATATTCAGGAAACTGTTTTTAAGAATTTTAATGTAAAACTTGAATGTGAGATAAAATATATAGGTTAGGCATAATTTTTTGGGAGGATAACAGATCATGGAGTTTATTATTGTTTCCGGAATGTCCGGCGCAGGCAAGACGAGAGCCGTTGCGGCGCTTGAGGATATAGGTTTTTACTGCGTCGATAATATGCCTCCCGCGCTTATTCCGAGATTCGCGGAGATTTGCTTTCAGTCAGGCGGCAAAATATCAAAGGTCGCGTTTGTCACTGATGCGCGTGGTGCAAATATGCTCGATAAATTCTTCGAGGGGCTTGACGAGCTTAAGAAATCCGGTTTTGAATATAAGATCCTGTTCCTTGAGGCATCGGATGAGACACTTATCAAGCGCTATAAGGAAACACGCCGCAAGCATCCGCTTGCAGACATGTACGGCGGCTCTGTCTATGCCGCTATAAACGCCGAAAGAGAGCTGCTTGCCGGAATCAAGAAACAGGCGACATATATACTTGATACATCTAAGATCAATTCACAGCAGCTTAAAGAATACCTATGCGAAATATTTTCAAAAGACACAAAGCACAGCATGATCATCACCGTGCAGTCCTTCGGGTTCAAATACGGCGCACCCGCAGACGCTGACCTTGTTTTTGATGTGCGCTGTTTTCCAAACCCGTTCTATATCGACGAGCTTAAGAACAAGACGGGGCTGGATAAAGAGGTTCGGGATTATGTGTTCGGTTTTCCTGAGACAAACATATTTGTAGACAAGCTTTGCGATATGATCAGCTTTTTGATACCTTTGTATATGGAAGAGGGCAAGACGTCGCTAACAATCGCAATAGGCTGTACAGGCGGCAAACATCGTTCCACCTGTATTGCCGAAAAACTTAATAAATATATCAACGACAATGTAACATACAGCGTTATCACACACAGGGATATTGCAAAATGACATTTTCTCAAAACGTAAAATCCGAAATATGCGAGAGCAAGCGCTTTGATAATGACTGTTGCAGAAAAGCACAGCTTTACGGCATACTTTTCTTTTCAAATATATTTTCGTTTACACGCTTTAAACTGAGCACCGAGAGCGTCGCTGTTGCCAAGAGGATAGCGGCGCTTGCAGACGCTGTGTGTGATTCGACTTTGAATATCACTGCGGCAGGAGTATGTGAAAGCGATCAGCTTTACACTGTTACTGCTGAGGATAAAGACGCTGAGCGTCTTTTTTTGGATATGGGATACGGAAAAGAAACGGTTTCTCTGCGCCTCAACAGGGCAAATTTCGAATGTGACAGCTGCATCGGCGCATTCATTTCGGGTGCATACCTTGCCTGCGGCAGTATAACAGCTCCGGAAAAATCCTATCACCTTGAATTTGCCGGAACTCATAAAAGCCGGGCAGACGCCCTGCACGGGCTGATAGAGGAATGTGATGTCACATCAAACCTTATTGTCCGCAAATCAAACTATGTTGTATACATGAAAGACAGCGAGAGCATCGAAGATATGCTTAATATAATGGGCGCGCAGAATGCGGCGTTCGACGTTATGAACGTTAAGATATACAAAGATATAAGAAACCGCATTAACCGCGCCGCAAATTGTGAGACTGCAAACCTCGCAAAGGCGCTTTCAGCAGCGGCAGAGCAGGTTGCGGCAATACGAAAGCTGCAAATAAGGGGACTTTTTGATGATCTGCCCGAGAATTTGAGGGCTGCGGCACAGTTAAGGCTCGAAAACCCCGACGCTCCGCTTGCCGAGCTTGTCGGCATGAGCGATGCTCCGATAACAAAATCGGGGCTCAACCATAGGCTTAAAAAGCTTATGGAACTTTCAAAGTAATAGAAGGGAGGGGCGCTGATGACTGATTTTGTCCATCTTCACGTTCACTCGGAATATAGCCTTTTAGACGGCGCCTGCCGAATCACTCAGGCTGTCGCAAAAGCAAAGGAAATGGGGCAGAGCGCCCTTGCGATAACCGACCACGGCGTTATGTACGGTGCAATAGATTTTTATAAAGAAGCGAAAAAAGCCGGCATCAAGCCGATCATCGGCTGTGAGGTCTATGTTGCGCCCCGCCGCAACACCGATAAGACGCACGAGCAGGACAGCGAATATTACCATCTTGTTCTGCTTGCAAAAGACAACGAAGGGTATAAAAATCTCGTCAAAATAGTTTCAAATGCTTTTGTTGACGGATTTTACATAAAACCGAGAACGGATAAGGAAACGCTGAGAAAATACAGCAAAGGGCTTATCGCTCTGTCCGCTTGCCTTGCGGGGGAGATCCCTAAAACTATAATGCGTTTTGGTTATGACGAGGCTTTGAAGGTAACGCAGGAGTATAAGGATATCTTCGGCGACGATTTTTATCTTGAACTGCAAAGCCACGGCATCAAAGAGCAGGAGGTCGTGAATGCCACAGTAGTAAGGCTTGCCAAAGACCTTGGCATCGGGCTTGTGGCGACAAACGACGCCCATTATATAGCTAAAGATGACGCATTTGCCCAGCGTGTCCTGCTCTGTATACAGACGGCAAAGACTGTCGATGATGAAAACGCGATGGAATTCCCGACTGATGAGTTCTATCTCAAAAGCGGCGACGAAATGGCTGAACTTTTTAAAGAGCATCCGTCCGCGATAGAAAACACGCTAAAGATCGGTGATAAGTGCAACGTGGAATTTGAATTTGGCAAGACGCACCTGCCGAAATTTGACGTGCCGCAGGGCAGAGAACCATTTGAATTCCTGCGCTTACTTTGCGAGGACGGGCTTGTGATGCGATACGGAAAAACACCCGAAGCCTATCTTCGTGAGCGGCTCGACTATGAGCTGTCCGTCATATCCCAGATGGGGTATATAGATTACTTTTTAATAGTGTGGGACTTTATAAAATACGCTAAAGACAACGATATCCCTGTAGGTCCCGGCAGGGGTTCTGCCGCGGGAAGCATCGTTGCCTACTGCCTTGGAATCACCGATATCGATCCGATAAAATATAACCTGCTCTTCGAGCGGTTTTTGAACCCTGAACGTGTCTCAATGCCCGATATAGATATAGATTTCTGCAATGAGCGACGTGGAGAGGTCATAGACTATGTCGTCAGAAAATACGGAAGCGACAGGGTCGCCCAGATAGTGACCTTCGGAACTATGGCGGCGCGCGGCTCTATCCGTGACGTCGGCAGGGTTCTGAACATGCCTTATAACGAGGTCGATACAGTCGCAAAGCTTGTCCCATCCGAGATCCATATTACGCTTGAAAAGGCGCTGAGCATTTCAAAACCTCTGCGTGAGCTTTACGAATCGGACGACAGGGTGAAAAAGCTGATAGATATGGCACGTAAGCTTGAGGGAATGCCCCGCCATTCGTCGATCCACGCCGCAGGTATCGTTATTACTGCAAAGCGGGTGGATGAGCTTGTTCCGCTTCAAAAGGGCGACGGGCTCAATGTAACACAGTACACAATGACGACCCTCGAAGAGCTTGGGCTTCTTAAAATGGACTTTCTGGCTCTTAGAAACCTTACCGTTATAAAATACGCGGAGGACATGATTTCAGAACGCATCGGAAAACGGTTTCTGACCGCGGACATGCCCCTTGATGATAAAAAAGTCTACGATATGCTTTCACAGGGACAGTCTCTCGGCGTTTTTCAGCTTGAGTCGCCCGGTATGCGCCAGGTGCTGACAACATTAAAGCCGCGCTGCTTCGAGGACATCATCGCTGTTATATCCCTGTTCCGCCCGGGGCCTATGGATTCGATACCCCGTTTTATTGAAAACAAGAATAACCCTGAAAAAGTGACATATAAAACGCCTCTTTTAAAGGAAATCCTTGACGTAACCTTCGGCTGTATAGTCTATCAAGAGCAGGTCATGCAGATAGTCCGCCGACTTGCGGGTTACTCATACGGGCGAGCCGACCTTGTAAGACGTGCAATGTCTAAGAAAAAAGCCGATGTTATGCAAAAAGAGCGGCATAATTTTATATATGGACTAAAGCGTGATGACGGAACGACGGAGTGCGTCGGCGCAATTGCAAACGGAGTTGACGAAAAGACCGCAAGCGAGATATTTGACGAGATGGCAACCTTTGCAAGCTATGCCTTCAATAAATCGCACGCGGCAGCATATGCGGCAGTTGCTTACAGAACGGCATACCTCAAACTTTACTATCCCCGCGAATATATGGCGGCGCTTTTGTCAAGCATTATCGGTTTCACCGAAAAGGTGACAGAGTATATCGGCGAATGTGTGAAAATGGGGATTTCCGTCCTGCCTCCAGACATTAATGAAAGCGGCGTCGGATTCACCGTTTCGGGCAAAAACATCAGGTTCGGACTTGTCGCGATAAAGAGCATCGGCTATGCCGTCATAAACGATATGATAAAAGAGCGCAGGAAAAACGGGCTGTTCACTTCGTTCTATGATTTCTTGTATAGAATGAGTGACAAGGGGCTATCCAAAAAAGTCGTCGAAATGCTCATCTTCGCCGGTGCGGCAGACGGTTTCGGGCAGTTTCGCAGTCAGCTTCTGCGCACATATGAAAAGATCATGGATGAGATATCAGACAGCAAAAGCCGCAATATAGACGGGCAGACCGATCTTTTCGGCATGTCTGAAAGTACGGAGAACTCAAGGGAACCGGATTATCCGAATATACCGGAGATTCCTCTTAAAGAAAAACTCGCAATGGAAAAGGAAAGCGCGGGCATGTATCTGTCCGGGCATCCGCTTTCTGAATATTCAAAGATTTTGAGTGGCTTTGAACACGCAAATCTGCGTGAAATCATATTATCATTTAAAGAGGAAGGGGATCAGCTTTATAGTGATAACGAAACTGTTTCGCTTGCCGGAATAATTACCGCGTTAAAGCTGAAAACTACTAAAAATAACACTTCCATGGCATTTATGACACTTGAGGATATATCAGGATCGGTTGAAGTGGTCGTTTTTCCAAAGATTCTTGACAGGCTCCGCCTGCTTTTGCAGGAGGGGGCGCCTATTGCGCTTCGCGGAAGGATTTCGGCAAAAGAGGAAGAGGACGCTAAGATCATTTTGGAAGAGGCCGTGCCGATAGATCAGTTTTCTAAGCTTCAGACAAATTTTGAAAAATACAGAAAAGAGTATTTTAACAGATACACTGAGAGCACAAATGATGACGCTACCGCCAAAGTGAGCCGTCCGTCTCAGAAAAGTGAATCGGCAAAGAGCGTTAGGCTTTATATAAAGGTTCCGTCAAAGCAGAGTGAAAAGCTTGAAAAAGCCATCAAGGTCGCAAGAGTCTTTGACGGAAACATCCCGCTTTGCATTTATTACGAGGACGAAAACAAATATTTAGTGTCCCCGCGAAACATGTGGATCGAGCCAACAGATGTGCTTTTGTCAGAATTACGCAATATATTGGGAAATGATGCCGTCTTTTTGCAATAAATATTGTATTTTAAAATGCTTTAGTTTATAATAATAGCCATGTAAATTGGCATATATCATGTGGAGGGTTTAGAGATGAACAGCAGAGAAGTTAAGAACATAGGCATTCTGACAAGCGGCGGAGACGCACCGGGAATGAACGCTGCAGTCAGAGCCGTTGCAAGAGAAGCAATAGACAAGGGGATGCATGTATTCGGCATCCGCAGAGGTTACAGTGGTTTAATAGACGGGGATATTTATGAAATGAATAAAAAGTCCGTTTCGGAGATACTTCACCGCGGCGGAACGGTTTTATATAGTGCTAGATGCCCTGAGTTTAAGACAGAGGAAGGTCTTCAGCAGGCGGTTAAAACCTGTAAAGAATTCGGCCTTGACGGCGTTGTAGTTATCGGCGGCGACGGTTCATTCCGTGGCGCAAGCGACCTGTCAAAGCGCGGCGTTTTATGTATCGGTCTTCCCGGAACGATAGACAACGATATCGCATGCTCGGATTATACGATCGGGTTCGACACAGCT
>JAUZPM010000086.1 GCA_030705925.1 Bacillota bacterium | reverse complement strand
GCGGCTCTTTTCTTCATAGAAACTCTCCTAATTTAGATTAATACTAATGCTATCGAAATAAAACATATTCTCCTTAACAAATTTATAAAAAAATTATGCCAGAAAAGTATAGTATATTATTCCTGTGAATTTGTTGAGTTACACTAAAATTTAAACAATATGAAAACAATGCTTGAATTATTGAAAAATGATAAAAAATGCATAAAAGTATGATACTGACATTAATAGATGAGCATGTTAAAATAGTATTATAGAAAAATATGCCAGCCTTTGGGCGATTACCATCGGGTAGTCGCCTTTTTATATTAAGTTAATGAAAGGAGTGCAGAAGATTGGGCAGCTTTACGACGAACCATAAGTATTAAGGGCGTTGAAACGGATTACAATTAGTGCTGGGAGTAGCGCTGAAATTATGCTATCATATATAAAATCGCTTATAACTGTAAAGGAGTTTTCCTTTGTATCCACATGGGCGGACAAGCTTGTCGCCGCGCGGGGCAGACGATAAAAGGCAGTAAAATGGGTGCTTACCGCAAGCTTTGGGTCATAAATATGCTTGATAAACTGGGCGTTGCCGTTGACGATGGCGTGAATGCCCTGATTGAGGCTACTGTAAAGGCACTCAACGATACAGCCGAAAAAGCGGCAAGTGAAATTGAAAATAAGGCGGATTCGCTGAAAAATGAAGCAACGGCAGCTGACACGCCGAATATAATACCAGATGGAACGCCTGTAAAAGCGGAAATCAGTGAGTAGAAAGAGGGAATTTTAATGTATCCGTTTAAAAAATTTACTATAACCTGTCCGTATGGAAAAAAGGGGAGCTGGCAGTGCGGCTATCACACGGGGACTGATCTTGTCGGCACTGACGACAATGTAATGGCAGTGGCCGCCGGAACGGTTACAACCGTGAGCTTCAGCAAATCTTATGGCAATAACGTTGTCATCCATCACGACGACGACACGGCGTCACGCTATGCGCACCTCGCACTTGCCAAAGTGAAAACCGGAGATAAGGTCAGCGAGGGGCAGACAGTCGGCATACAGGGCAGCACCGGCAACAGTACTGGCAAGCACCTGCATCTCGAAATCTTTAAGAAACTGCCTGTGGTATATCCGAGCGTTTTCCCGGGAAATACGATGAATCCTGTCGAATATCTCGACGCTCACAGCAAAAAGTACACTGAATATCTTTGCAGACAGGTGCTTCCGCTCGATCTGGGTGTTGCCATAGTCGATCAGCAAGCGTGGAATATCGGCATTGCGAATTTCATGACGGGCGGCTTTTTCGGCAAAGAGGCAGGGGGGCGCACTTATCCAGCCGTCCACCTTTTAGATTCCGGCAAGTTGCTTGAAAAAATGCCGGGAACGCAGTTCACCCAACCGACGCTGTACACGACCTTTGACGGGAAAATCGGCATTATTATGACAAACGACCCCTCATCTGTCCCAAAAGTCAAATCCGCCATAAGCGGGATTGCCGTCTGCGGCGACCTTGACTATGACTATATGAAGCAGGGCTGGGACAACAGCTGGAACTATGACACTGTCCATGCGCTTTTAGGCATCAAAGGCGGACTTGTATACTGCTGTATGGTAAAGGGCGGTTACGCCGACCTTAAAAGCTATGCCGCTGACAAGAGATTTGAAAAGGCGATCAAGCTCGACGGCGGCGGTTCCGCCGTATGCAGGGACGGAAACAAACTTTTGTATAAGTGCCCGACCGAGAATCGCAGGATAAATTCGATTGTCATGTGGGATAAATAATTTTCGCCCTGGTTATATAAACCCCGAAATCTGACTTTCTGCCTGCTTGGAGGTCATTGTGGCAGAGCAGGTCACGGAGAAAGCTGTTAGCCTGTTTTTTTATTCAGGTCGGTCATTGCTGAAAAATCGTGTATTTGCATTGTTTCTTCGCAGAGGTTCTTTTCTATTAAATACCTTGGTCTGCCTTTGACCTCAGAATAGATCTTGCCGATATATTCGCCTACGATGCCGAGCGCCAAAAGCTCGATGCCGCCAAGCGTCCATAAAGAGCTTGCCATGTCCGCACCAAAGCCTGCAGCCAGTTTTGCCACAAATACAACCACGCTGAGGCAGGTGACTATGAGTCCAAGCGATGTTATCAGCCTTAAAGGCTTTACTGAAAAGGACGTGATGCCGTCAAGCGCAAATGAGAACATCTTTTTAAGCGGATATTTCGAGGTTCCGGCGGCGCGTTTTCCTCTTTCGTAATATACATAGGTATATTTAAGCCCGATCTGTGGAACTATGCCCCTAAGAAACAGGTTTACCTCTTTATACTGCGCAAGACAGTCGAGCGCCCTTTTGCTCATTAGCCGGTAATCCGCATGGTCGGATACCATTTCTGTTCCCATCGCGCGCATTAACTGATAAAACCCTAGTGCGGTGGCTCTTTTGAAAAAAGAATCCTTTTCCCGGCTGCTGCGCACACCGTACACGATGTCACAGCCGTCGTAATAAGCTTTGAGAAAAGCGTCGACCGCCCCGACGTCGTCCTGAAGATCGGCATCCATCGAGATAACAGCGTCCGCATATTCTTTTGCGGTCATGAGCCCGGCGAGAAGCGCGTTCTGGTGACCCTTGTTGTGAGAAAGCTTGAGACCTGTAAATATATTATCTTTGTTTGAAAGCTCCTCTATAAGCTGCCACGTCTTGTCTTTCGAGCCGTCGTCGACCAGAAGAATGCGGCTTTCCTCCTTGGCAAGACCGTTTTTGATAAGCAGCCTCATTTTATAGCTAAGCTTTTCGGCAGTCAGCGGAAGCACGTCTTCCTCGTTATAGCACGGGATAACAAAATAAATAATGTCAGCCATTTTCCGCACCCTCCTTGCGTGTAAAAATAAAGTTTTTGCTTAGAACGTAATTTATTATAACAACTAAAACGTTGGAAAAGAGTTTGACATATAGATCGTTATAATGCGCGACATCTATAAATAAAACCATGATTCCCGTATCGAGCAGCCCCGAAAGCAGACGGCAGGTCACAAAAGAGGTGAGCTCTTTAATCACCGAGCCGGCATTCAGGCTTTTACTTTCGAATACGAGCAGTTTGTTTGTGACGAAAGCAAAAATCACTGAAAGCACCCATGCGGCGGCGTTGCTGAACACGACAGACAACCCTGCGAGATGCGCGAATATGATATATGAGAAGTAGTTCACCGCTGTTGTCAACGCGCCGAAGATGACATACAGGATCGGTTCCTTATACATTTCATAATATTTTTTCATATCAGCCCTCAGCTTTTAAACAGGTAAAGACTGCCTGAAACGCCGTTGCTTCGGGAAGCAGTGGTCTGTGAGCCGCCTGAATACTCGGAAGAATCTATAAGAACGGCGTTTTCTTTAACGTAGGAAACAAGATCGGAACTTCCGCCGCCGAAGCCGCCCTGACCCGAAACGAGGAAGTAAGTCACCTTGCCCTCTTTGACTAGCTCTTTAAGCTTGTCGAGTGTTAGAGAATTGTCGGAACCGAGGAATCCGCCGTAAGCGTATGCTGGAAGCCCTGTGTCTACGATGAACTGGGCGACGTCGTTTGAACGCTGGGAAACGACAAGGAAGCTGCCCTCCTTATAATTTGCGACAAGGTATTTTTCAAGGGCGGTCGTGCCTGCGTCTAAGTTATTGAATGTTCCCTGATTCGGCGTCATGCCAGCAATCTCTGATGTAGAGGCGAGTTCAGGCCCCGCGTAGGGCATCGTTACGTTCTGCGGCGGGTACATCGTGACCGTCATGCTCCAGTAGAGGGGCGCGGCAAGAAGAGAGATAAGCATAAAGCATGTTGAAATGATGAGTATAAACTTTTTTGGCTTAAAATAGTGCAGTCCCATGAGGATGAGAGATACTGCCGCCGCCCCTGACATTATCGGGACAAGCCATACTCTAAGTGCCGTATAGCTCCAGACGTAAATGATTCCAAAAATCGATGTTGCGATGAGGGAGACGGGGAGAAGGAACTGCCTCCAGCCTCTTTTATTTTTGAAAGCGTTTACCATTTCTGCAAGTCCAGGCCCTGATATGCCAGCAACTGCGGGCGCCAACATGCAGAGATAATATCTGTGCCAGAAGCTTGCAAAACTGAAGAAGACGTACATTACGAGAAGCCAGAGTATCCAATATAGAAATGCGCATTGTTTTATATTTAGGTTTTTGAAACTAAACTTTTTGGTCTTTGCGATGATGCAGAAGAGGGCGAATATCAGAAGCCATGATGCCTGACCGTAAAGGCTGCTGCCCCAAAGCCTGAATGCTCCGGCATTTCCTATCTCGTTGCCGGCGATACCGCCGCCTTTACCGAAATTACCTCTGCCGTCCTGTCCGTTACGGAAGCCGTCCTGACCGCCGGGGAATCCCTGTCCCATCTGTCCGCCGTCCCTGATGCGCTGTCTGCCCCCGTCGGTGCCGGGCATTGCAGGGGGAGTGCCGTTGCCGTTTTGCATATTCGGCTGACCGCCGGCGTTATTGCCTTTTGGCATTGAGGGAGGCGTTGTGCCGTTCCTGTTTCCATCCTGGCGCATTCCCCCGTCTCCGGGCATTCCGCCCCGGCTGCCGCCCTGACCATAGATGCGTTCAAGCCCGTTGTGTCCGATTATAAGTTCGCTTACTGTATTGTTCGTGGAGCTGTCGACGTATGGACGGCTGCCAGCCGGTGTTAAGTCGACGGCAAGCACCCACGCGAACGATATGTCAGCAACGATGACGATGCTTATAAGTCCCGCAATTATGCGCTTGTAAAACTTTTCTTTTGCGAATATGAGATAAACGACGGCGATTGCCGGAAGTATCATATATGCCTGAAGCATTTTAATATTGAAGCCTAAGCCCACCATTGCGGCGCATATGAAAAGGTAACGCCATTCTGTCTTTTCGATTGCTTTAAACAAAAACCATGTAGCAAGCAGTAAAACGAATATGAGCTGAGTGTCGATCGTATTGTTCCTAGCCGCAACAACAAGAGCCGGGGTGACTGCGAACACAAGCGAGGAGACAAGTCCAGCGGGACGTCCGAAATATTTTGCCGTCAGGAGATACATCATTATGCAGGATGCTGTTCCGGCAAGCGCCTGAGGCAGCAGCATCACCCAGCCGTGATAGCCGAGTATCTTAACGAAAATTGCCTGTATCCACAGCCCGAGCGGCGGTTTGTCGACCGAAACCATCCCGGCGGGGTCGAACGCGACAAAAAAGAAATTTTTAAAGCTTTGAGTCATGCTCTTTATTGCGGCGGCGTAGTAAGCGTTGCCGAAGCCCAGCTTTGAGATCGCATAGAAATTGAGCCCGAAAGAAAGGGCACAGATCAGCGCAAGTATGCATAAATACCAATATTGTTTAAAAATCGTTTTCGGTCTTAGATCGTATGATTTTATGATGTTCATTTTTAGTCCTCCGATTGTCCGCGGGTGCGGGCTTGAGTTTTATAAATTTTGACTACAATAGATATTTTACCTGCCAACATTAAAATTCGCTTAAATACTGTAGACAAAATGTGTCTGATATATTAACAATATGTAAAGGTTAAAAGGCATGTCCAATCGTGCAAGAAATAACGCTAGTTATGATAAACTTCGTTGACATTATTTGTCGCTAAAGTTAATATATAGTCGGTATTTTGGAATTTTTAAACTTGGAGGCATGATATGAAAAGATTTTTAAGCTTACTGCTCATCCTGACGCTATGTATGCAGATGATGGTCGTTTCAACGGCGGCGGCAGATACGACGTCAGCAGATACGACATCGGCAGATACGTCAGACATCAAAACGCTTTCTTTCCAGCCTTTCGACTCGGTGTCAAACAGCGACGGGACTGTCATTTACATGACATCACGATCAGAAAAAAGAGTGTACAGCATCAATACATATAATTTTACGGTCTCGTTCATCACTTTCGATCTTATGCCGGAAGCGCTTTGCTATAAAGACGGCAAGCTCTATGTTGCGCTATGCACGAGAGATCACTATTCTTGTTGGTGGAAAGAGGACCAAAGCGGGGCTTTTGCAATTATCGACTGTTCAACATTCACAAAAACCGCGCAGTATAACATAAACATAGACCCTTATGACATAGCTGTCTCAAACGAGAACAACATATACATTACATGCGGATCAGGTCAATTCGGGTATATCGGTGGTTATACACAGCAAGGCGTCTTGATAAATACATCATCGATCTGTCAATTGTCGACATTAGTGTATAATTCAACGCTTGACAGACTATATACGATCGATGATATGGTCATGCCATTGGATATGACTGCCTATACATTAGATTCCACTGGCAAAATCACATCCAGTTATGTGTGGAAATACCACAATGATTTTGATACTTCCAATTTATTCGACATATCGCCTGACGGGAAATATATTTTTAACAATATTGGTTATATTGCGACATGCGCGGCGGCGCAGTCTGAAGATATGATAAAACGGGATGAGCCGTTCGTTCCGTTCAACGGCATATCCTTTGATCTTGCAAACGACGCGTTTTATTTGGCAGGTATAGATAATCGGGTGCATCAATACCAGTATTCAAATCTTACACCTACTAAGGATTATGCCGTCAGCAGCGGCATCCCCCAATCGGTATACAAAACGTTAGACGGCATTGTCATAATCACAAAAGATAATAACAGTGTATACCGCATAGAAAAAGCAACGACGACAGTTTCGTCAGCTACAGATAACGACTATGGCGCGGCGTTCAAAAATGAATTTTCAGCTTTTGTTTATGATCCCGGTCACAACAAAACCTACTTGCTTAATAAGGGAACTAAAAAACTATTTGTTTTTAACGATTCGACAGGCACGATCGAAAAAGCAGTGTCGCTTGACTACAGACCGGACGGGATCAACATTTCATCTGATGGCACAAAAATTCTGATCGTTAATGACAACAGAGTCTATCTGGTGACTGAGCTTGATATCAATACGCTTCAAAAAACCAGGGAAATCATCTATTCCATCCCGGAAAATCTTAACGAGACTTGCCATCGACATATCATCGAGGGCCAGGGGAAAATATTCATTATTGATGGCGACATCGAAATTCATGCATATGTTTTTGATCAGAATACCCTTGCATATTTAGGAAATTTCGGGCTGCCGACCGGCATCAGCGATATTAAAATAGACGACAGCGGAAAGTATATGTATATAAGCACCCAACAATCATGGCTCATAAACATGGATGACTCTAATTACAGTTTGATTTATAAATATGATATTACAAAAGACGCCGCTGTCCTGACCGACTGCTTTAATCCGAGCAACTATACTGTATCATGCGGCCCGGTCGATTCGCCCATTATTTTATGCAAAGACAGTCTTTACTTTAAAAAATTAAAATTCAGCGCCTCGGATTTGAAGACAAATAACATATTGTTTCCAGAGACTATAT
>JAUZPM010000085.1 GCA_030705925.1 Bacillota bacterium | reverse complement strand
GACAACCTTACCTATGAAAAAGAAGTAGATACTATTCTTGGACAAAAAGAAATCAGAGAGAAAAAGAAGAAGTTGTTTGAAACTGAATTTAAAGAGAATAAATACTCTTTGATAAAAGCTTTTCTTGATATGGGACAGAAAAGGGGATAAGTAATGAGGAGTGCGGCTATCATCAGATTCGTAACATGGGCTATCATTGCGGTTTTTCTGATATTTATTCTCATAAGCTCCGTTGTGACAGATGGATTTCCCGGTTTTTTTTCCTTTGACATATATGACATATTGGACGTGGCCCGGGATACGCCGAAGACTATTTTTGAGGGCAGCGCCGGTTCGATAAATATTGACTTTGCCGATGCTAAACTAAATATAAAAGAGGGAAGCGAGCTTAAAGTCACTGAATACACCGACGGGAAAAACAGCCATGTTAAAGCTGCTAAAAACGGCGACACTCTCATGGTATCGTCTGATAAGAGAGTTAGCAGATTCTTAAGTTTTGGATGGTTCTCTCAGCATGTCAGCGTTGATATAACGGTGCCTAAAGATCAGCTTCAGGACTTAAAAGCGAGAATAGCAAGCGGAGATGTTATCATTAGCAATGTAGAATCAAAAAGCGCAGTTATAGATACGACTTCAGCATCTATAAAAGTCAATAATATAAACAGTGGGGATCTAAAGATAGACACCACGTCTGGTGACGTTTCGGGCAGCGGCATCAAAGCTGATTCAGCATATTACCACACCGTTTCAGGCGATATAAACATAAAGGGTGATATGAAGGAAATCAAAGCGGACGGCGTTTCAAGCGATTTTGACATCCTTTCAAGCTCAATGCCCCAAAAAACCGATCTTTCGGACATTTCGGGCGACGTCAAACTTTACCTGCCTGAAAACGATGGCTTTGATCTTAGATACAGCACAGTTTCTGGCGACTTTGACAGCGATTTCGCGCTTACCAGAACAGGCGGCGACAAAAAAGGAAATTGCGTTTATAAAAACGGCGGCAGTGTAATAACCGTCAAAACCACCTCAGGAGACATTAACATTAACAAATAATAAAATATACAAAAAAACGCCAGGAAAGCTTTAAGCTGACTTTGGCGCTTTTTTCATGTCTTCTTTTTTTACAGCGCCCTGCACTTATGACCCCAAGCAGACATACCATATATTAGGGTTATGGGAAATATCCCTATACCCATGCGATCGTTTCAATGCCTGCACATGCGGCAATTGCAAATTGGAGGTCATAAGTAATGAATAACAATACAAAATTTGCTGTTATCGGCGGTGATATGCGCTTTATAAGCCTTGCCAAAGGTCTTGCTGAAAAGGGTTTTAATGTCAAGATTGCCGGATTTGAAACACACGTGTTCGACAATGAAAAGCTGCCTTCGGGTGACGCGTACATAATCGCCAAAGAAGCAGACGTAATTGTACTTCCGCTCACGTTTTCAAACGACAACGAAAACATCAATGCACCGTTTTCTGACCAAAAGATTGATATAGCTACATTATTTAAAAATATATCCAGTTCAAGTATTGTGCTTGCCGGAAAAGTCGACGATTATCTTGCTGATCTTGCAAGAGAGAGAAATATAAAACTGTTCGATTATCTTGATCGGGAGGAAATGTCCATCCTGAACGCCGTGCCGACCTGTGAAGGCGCGCTGGAGCTTGCGATAAGCGAGATGCCTATCACACTCTGGGAGTCGGAGGTTCTTATCTGCGGTTACGGACGCGTCGGAAAAATGCTTGCAAAAAACTTTGACGCTCTGGGGGCGCGTGTAACAGTTGCGGTCAGAAGCCACAAGGACTCCGCCTGGATACGGGCATATGGCTATGCGGCAGCAGGATATCGCGGCCTTGAGGAAATTTGTGATAAATTTGATCTTATCATAAACACTGTGCCAAGCCTTGTTTTAGATGAAAAACTGCTTCGGGCTGTTAAAGACGATGTGCTTATCATAGACCTTGCGTCGAAACCCGGAGGAGTAGATTTCACCGCTGCGGGAAGGCTGCGCAGGAAAGTCATATGGGCTTTGTCGCTTCCCGGCAAAGTTGCCCCGATCACCGCTGGCAGGATCATTGAAGAAACGGTTGTCAACATCGCGGAAGAGGAGGGTTTTTAATGGATGAAAAGATACGGGTCGGTTTCGCGCTGTGCGGTTCATTCTGCACGTTTTCAGCCGTCCTTCCCGTACTGAAGCAGCTTGTTGAAAAAGGATATGACGTTCAGCCAATAATGAGCGACACGGCCTATGAGACAGACACACGCTTCGGCAATGCCGAGGATTTCAATAAAACGATAAAAGACATATGCGGAAAAGACATAATACACACCATCAAGGCAGCCGAGCCTATAGGACCTAAAAAAATGCTGGATATTCTAGTCGTAGCACCCTGTACGGGGAATACACTTGCAAAACTTGCAGCCGGCATCGCTGACACATCTGTGACTCTTGCGGCTAAAGCGCATATGAGAAACGGAAAAAATATCGTAGTCGCCGTGTCCAGCAACGATGCGCTTGCGGCAAACGCCAAAAATATAGGAATGCTGTTAAACAGCAAACACTACTATCTCGTTCCTATGAAACAGGATGATCCCGAAAACAAACCGCGCTCGGTCGTTGCTGATATGAAAATGATCATTCCGACATTGGAGGCGGCGCTTGAAAACAGACAGATACAGCCCATATTTATCTGAAAATAGCGCTCTAAGTACTCGAAAAAAGTGGCTTATCCTTTGAGATAAGCCACTTTAACTATTCACAGTTCTGAAACTGGAATAAATGGTTTTGGATTTGCGCAGTGCTCTCCGATAATTTTCTCCATCCAAATCATATCATACCAGTTTCCAAACTTGTATCCGCATTTTTTAAAATGAGCGACTTTCTTATATCCTAAACGCTCATGAAAATATGTACTGGCATTGGTAAGGTGAGCATTTTCAGAAGATGTATAGGCTATGCACGCATTCAGGTTAAGGATATTCTGCCTCTTTAATATTTCTTCCAAATGCAAATATAATATTTTGCCTATGCCTTTGCCATGACAATCCTGCCTTATGTAAATAGTAGTTTCAACTGCCCAGTCATACGCAGCACGTCCCTTAAATGATGACGCATATGCATAACCGATGATCTGATTGTTTTCTATAGCTAGTATATATGGATATTTTTTTAATGTGTTATTGATCCTCTCAGCAAATTCTTCAACAGATGGAACATCATATTCGAAAGAGATAGCAGTGCTTTTTACATAAGGAGCGTATATTCTCAAAATTTCCTCTGCATCTGCCGTGGCTGCCATACGTATTATAACGTTTGTATTCATGATCCTGCCTTCTTTATTTTTAATGAAACTAATTATAACATAAACATCCAATCAACAAAAACAAAAAAATGCGCCCTGTACGTTTTGTACAGGGCGCTCATTTTTTTGATACTATATTATACGGACACGTTTAACTTCCGGAATTGCAAGTATCTCGCTGTCGACTCCGGCAGGAATGTCGCCGTCAATTTCAAGAACTGTGTAAGCGTTGTCCTTTTTTGATTTGTTATACATGTTCTCTATATTAATGCCCTTGCCTGACAGAACAGCCGTAAGGGGAGAGATCATGTTTGGCATGTTTTTGTGTATAACGCAGATACGCTTATGAGTTGTGCGCGGAAGCTCCATATCAGGGAAGTTGACAGAGTTTTTGATGTTTCCGTTTTCAAGATAGTCAACTAGCTCTCTGCAGGCGTAAACAGCGCAATTGTCCTCGGATTCAGGCGTTGAAGCGCCAAGGTGCGGGACAGGGATGACGCCAGGCATTTTAACTGTCTTTCCGTTCGGAAAATCAGTGATATAGCAGGCGACCTGACCGCTTGCAAGTGCTGCTTCCATATCGTCGTCATTTACAAGCTCGCCGCGGGCGAAGTTCAGGATGCGAACGCCTTTTTTCATGCTGTTCATAATATCAGCGTTGATCATTCCGCGCGTTTCCGGATTTAGCGGAACGTGGATCGTGATATAATCTGAATTCTTTATTATAGCTGAAAGATCTTTTGCGCGCTGGACAGAGCGTGAAAGCCCCCATGCAGCGTCAACAGAAATGTAAGGATCATAGCCGAGAACATTCATTCCAAGAGCTTCTGCAGCGTTAGCAACCATTACGCCGATCGCGCCAAGACCAATGATGCCAAGCGTCTTGCCCTCGATCTCAGGGCCTACAAATGCGCTTTTGCCTTTTTCGACCTGCTTAGCAACGTCGTCTCCAGTCAAAGTTTTTGCCCATGCGATACCGTCGTTTATTTTTCTTGAAGAAAGAAGAAGACCGGCGATTACAAGCTCTTTAACAGCGTTTGCATTAGCGCCCGGGGTGTTGAATACAACGATGCCAGCCTCTGAGCACTTGTCTATCGGGATATTGTTGACGCCGGCGCCAGCACGGGCGATAGCCTTTAATGTTTTAGGAAATTCAACCTCGTGTAGAGCGGCACTGCGTACGAGGATACCGTCGTAATTGTCTATTTCCTCAGCGCAGGTATAATGAGCGGCGTCAAAACACTGCAGCCCGCAGGCGGCGATTTTATTGTAAAGCTTTATATTAAACATGACAAAACTCCTTACTTATTTTTAACTTCGAATTCCTTCATAAATTCAACGAGTTTTGAAACGCCTTCGACCGGCATAGCGTTGTAGATGCTTGCTCTCATGCCGCCGACTGAACGGTGACCTTTGATATTGACAAAACCAGCAGCGGTGGCTTCCTTAACGAACAGCTTGTCAAGATCGTCATTGCCTGTAACGAACGGAATGTTCATAAGCGAGCGGTCTTCTTTAACTGTTGTGGAATTGAACATCTTGGATTCTTCAAGGAATTTATAGAGGATAGCGGCCTTTTCCTCGTTGATCTTCTGCATAGCGGTAAGTCCGCCCTTAGCCTTCAGCCATTCAAGCACGAGCTTGCATATATAGACAGCGTATGTAGGTGGTGTGTTGTACATTGAGCCGTTTTCTGCCTGTGTCGAATATTTGAGCATTGTCGGTGTCTTTTCCATCTCTTTGCCGATAAGATCTTCACGGACGATGACAACGGTAAGTCCCGCAGGTCCCATATTCTTCTGAGCGCCCGCAAAGATAAGACCGTATTTTGAAACATCTACAGGCTCGGAAAGAATGCATGAGGACATATCCGATACAAGGGGAACGTTTCCTGTTTCAGGAACGTAGTTATAACGTGTGCCGAATATTGTGTTATTGGCGCAGGTGTAGACATAGTCGACATCCTGTGAAAATGCGGATGCCGGAACCTTTGGAACATAGGAGAAATTCTTGTCTTCACTTGTTGCGACAACATCTGCGATACCAAAGCGTTTTGCTTCAGCGATAGCTTTTTTAGACCACATGCCTGTGTTGATGAACTGTGCCTTTCCGTACTTTGTCATCAGGTTCATCGGAATAGCCGCGAACTGCATCGATGCGCCGCCCTGTAAAAAGAGCACTTTATAGTTTGAGGGAATACCCATGAGTTCACGCAGCAGTTCCTCAGCTGAGCCTATGATTGCTTCAAAGTCTTTAGATCGATGACTCATCTCCATAACGGACATGCCGCTGGTGCCATAGCACAGCATCTCGCTTTGCGCGATTTTCATAACCTCTTCCGGCAGAACAGATGGACCTGCTGAAAAGTTGTAAACCCTATTCATATTTTTCCTCTCCTTTATAAACTTTGTGCTTTCACACATAAATTGTCAAATGTTTAACATTCTTAATTTTACCATACCAAAAAAATTAAGTCAATTTATATTTCAAATATTAAAAAAAAATAATATGCGGAGATGTGAGTGATATGCGGCACTACTACAGCAAGCATATCTGACCGCGGGTTATTATTGACTTGAATGCCTGTAATGACTTATAATTCAATTATGGTTTTAGCTATATTTTATTATATATGAATATTATTATAAGAGTGGGACCTATTTTGAAAAAAATCATTCGCAATGTCTTAATTATTTCTATGGCGGCTTTTTTTTCTCTTTCACCTTACGCACTTGCTGGTTCCGGGGTGGAAAAGTATTCCGAAAGTGCGGCATTCCAAGACGTTTTTGGCATTTCCTCTCCCGACGACGTAAAGAGCGTGACCATCGTATATTCGGATGGGCGCAGTGCTCATTTGGATCTGGCCGATGCAAAAAGTCTGCTCAATGTCCATTGGGGCTTTTCTATGGAGCGATTCACCATGCCGAAAATACAAGACATAGCCAAAGATTATTATTTCAATTTTTACATGGAAGACGGAACAAAAAGAACGCTGACTTTGGGCAGCTTTTTTGCATGTGCGGGGTTCGGTGAAGATAACTATATCTGGTACCGTCCGTACATTGGAAATGCGAGAAACGCCTTATACACCGCTTGCAGCAGTATGGCTGAGAAATATAAAAACCTGGCCGTGCCCTCGGACGAACAGCCATTTTACCCGGAAAATGATGTGCTTGGAGAGTGCCTTTCAGGTGCTTCCGAATGGGCTTTGCCCGAAATAAAGTCAGCCGCTTCCGCTAATATCCTTCCGATTGATTTAACGACAGGATATACTCAGCCCATATCAAGGGAAAACTTCTGCAGACTGGCCGGATATATGATTTGCCGATTGCAGAATAAAGAAGGAGGCACACATCCGTATGATATATCAGGGGAGTTAAATTCTCTTCTTGAAAGAAAAGGCGTTGACACCAGTACACAAATCAGCTTTCCTGATGACGAATATCCCGGTTTTGAGGTATGTGCTTTATATCGGTTGGGTGTAATCGGCGGCAGGGATGACGGATGCTTTGATCCTGATGGCAATATTACAAGGCAAGAAGCCGCAAAAATATTATATAACTGCGCGAAACTTTATGATCCCGCTCAATCCGCTTGCGTATCTTATGCCGATAACAGTGATATTGCCGATTGGGCAAAAGATTATGTGTATTGGGTGACACAAAACGACATTATGAACGGCGTAGGCGATGGCAGATTTGCACCAAAGGAAACGTACACCACGGAACAGTCTATAGCAACAGTTTTGCGCTTGTTCCAGCACATAGCGGCAAAAAACGATGTCGGGTCTGTTGCGGCAAGATGGGCAGAAGCAATGAAAATGCGTGATGGCAGAGCGCAATACCTGTTTATGAGCAGAGATTTGGAATCGAAGTCATATGAAATGCTTGATTCCTCAGGGTGGGTAACGGGTGTTTCCAGCCCGTGGATCGCTCGTTACGAAGTAAGAGTGGGTCAAAACGGGGATTTGAAGCTTGGTGATAACGAAGCGGTTGTGATTTTTGAATACGCTACGTCAGCTGGATATGCAGGCACCTATGAACAAACGTTAACCTTCGTAAACGAAAATGGATGGAATCGGATTGACCGCATTTCTGAAGCATATAATATCAGCACAGGACAGTAGCGATAAAAATAAATCTATAGAGCGCAAAAAG
>JAUZPM010000084.1 GCA_030705925.1 Bacillota bacterium | reverse complement strand
TGCAAAGCCATGAGGGATAAGGACGCAAACGGCAATGGCAAATCTGATGAAGTGCCGCTTGTTTCAAGCTCATGGACAGGAATGCTCAGGGCTTTCTGTGGTGCATATGGACTAATGAATAAGGGCACCCGTCATCCTTATGTCGACCTAGACCCAAAGACAAAAAAGCTTCGTTTTGTTCCTACTGCCCCTGAGTTCAGACAGCAGCTTGAATTCATTCATAAAATGTATTCTGAAAAACTTATCGATAACGATATTTTTCAAAGTTCGTCAACCATTACTTCAAGCACCCTTGCAAAAAGTTCAATGAATCTTGTAGGGGGAGTTATATTTACGAACCTTACCCCGGTAACCGGCGACCGCCAAAAAGACTTTGTAGGAATTGAAGAAGCGCTTAAAGGCCCTAACGGTGATAAAATTTGGAGCTGCATCCGCTCGCATATTGTAACAAAAGGCGCATTTACGATTTCTAAGACCAACCCCTATCCCGAGGCTACAGCTCGCTGGATGGATTACTGGTACAGCGAAGCCGGTTCAAGGATGTTTTATCTCGGCGTTGAAGGTAAAAGCTATTTCAAAGACACCGATGGAAAATATAAATTCAAGCCTGAGCTTGTCAAAGTGCCGGAGGGTCAAAATTTTGACGCTGTTGTTTCTAAAATAACCCCTTATGTAGGCGGAAATAGCCCGGTTCTGCTTCTTTCAAATTATTTTTCTGGAAATGAAATGGAACCTGTACCATCTAAAGCAGCGAAGGATCTTCTGAAATATGCGCCTGAACCATGGGAATATTTCATCAATACTAATGAGGAAATGGAGCGCATGTCGTCGCTGGAAGCTGATATAATATCAGGTTATTATAATTCGGTCATCCCACAGTTTATTACTGGTCAGAAACCTCTTGATGATCAAAATTGGAACGAATATGTTGCGAAATATGACAAAATGGGTCTTTCCGAATATATGGATCTTTACAACAAGGGTTATGAAAGATATATGAAAGCAAAATAATCTTTAATCTCGCCTCCTACTTTATATAGTTCTCTCTAGAAAAAACAAAAGCACCTTTTAAAGGCGCTTTTGTTTTTTTTAATAGATTTTGCATGATATAAAAAATTTGATAAATAATTTAATTATATTAAAAGATAATGGAAGAAAAATATGACGATTGAATTGCCAGTATTTTTAGGTGAATTAATAAAAAACCCGCTACTGTTAATAACAACTGTGCTTACACTAGGCGTCATCCTCGTAAATGGCTGGACTGATGCGCCCAATGCTATTGCGACCTGCATTTCGACAAGGTCAATGAATCCGCGAGCGGCAATTTTAATGGCGGCGGTTTTCAATTTTTTAGGTGTTTTTATAATGACTATTTTGAACGCAACAGTTGCGGAAACCATTTACAAGATGGTTGATTTCCGGGGCAATACACATAATGCTCTGGTTGCGTTATGCGCAGCTTTGTTTGCTATTGTGCTATGGGCTACTGCCGCTTGGTGGTTTGGAATACCAACAAGTGAAAGCCATGCGCTTATCGCCGGGATTTCTGGCGCTGCTATTGCACTTCAGGGCGGTATTCGTGGAATCAATATGTCAGAGTGGGTCAAAGTCCTGTATGGACTTGGGCTTTCTCTCATTCTAGGTTTTGCAGCTGGCTGGATCGCTGTCAGATTTGTTGAACTAATTTTTAGAAAACTTAATAGACGAAAAACGTTGGGCTTTTTTAAAAACGCACAGATCGCAGCCAGTGCTGGAATGGCCTTTATGCATGGGGCTCAGGACGGGCAAAAATTCATGGGCGTTTTTATGCTGGGAATGTTTCTTGCTAAAGGTCAACAGTCAGTTCCTAAGTTTATAATTCCGTTATGGCTAATAATATTGTGCTCTGCGGTAATGACACTCGGAACCTCTATAGGGGGCTATCGAATCATAAAAGCAGTCGGCATGGATATGGTTAAACTTGAAAAATATCAGGGCTTTTCGGCTGATCTTGCTGCAGTAATCTGCCTGCTCATAGCTTCTGTGTTTGGGCTGCCGGTCAGTACAACGCATACAAAAACCACAGCTATAATGGGAGTTGGAGCAGCAAAACGGGTTAAAGCAGTGAACTGGGGTGTTGTAAATGAAATGATTGCTGCCTGGTTTCTGACATTTCCTGGCTGTGGCCTTGTAGGCTTTTTAATGGTGATTTTGTTTGCAAAAATATTTTAGAAAAGGATTTTGATATGGCGATAAAAAAAGATTATTACTTCGACTCATTTGTTAATATGGCTGATTACTGCTGCCGAGCCTCAGAGCTTCTGAACAGTATAATAGTTAATTTTAAACCGGACGATCTTAAAAACAAAATGAAAGAAATGCATGATATAGAACACGAAGCTGATACGGTGAGACATTCCATGATCCAAAAACTCTCCCGTGAATTCATAACCCCGATCGAGCGTGAGGATATTGTGGGAATGGCAGATGCTATAGACTCTGTTACCGACACAATAGAAGACGTTCTGATGAGGCTTTATATGTTTAATATTTCTTCAGTTCGCAAACATGCGTTAAATATGTCTGAAATAATAACAAAGTGCTGCATAGCACTAAAAGAAGCTCTTGCTGAGTTCCATAATTACAAAAAATTTCAAGACCTTCATGATTTGATCATTCTGGTAAATAACCTAGAGGACGACGGCGATTCCCTTTTCATAGAGGCAACAAGGGATCTTTATGTGAACTGCAAGGATAGCATCGAGATTTTGGCGTTGGATGAAATATTTCACTATCTTGAGATATGCTGTGACGCCTGTGAAGACGTAGCTGATATCATCGAAAGCATAATGCTCAAGAATTCATAAGCTTACTAATCAATTGTTTGATTTTCTTTGAAATCAAGTTTCAAATTATCAGCATCCAGCATTGCAGAAATATTAATTGGGATAATACCTCCGTTCTCTCCGTGACCAAAATCTTTACAGGTTACAACGGGGATTTGATACTTGTCTGCAATTCTTTGCAGTATCGCAGTGTAATCTGGATAATCCTCTACTGAATATTCGCCTATAAGCATACCAGAGAGACGTAATCAAAAAGACCGCTTTGCTCAATGTGCGAAAGTTATCGGCTTGCTGCAGCCGGAAAATTGAATTTCGCATTTTCCTCAATAAAAAGGATATATTTTTGTGCTTTATCTAAGGGAAAATAAGCACGTTGTATCCCTTATCGGGGATATTTTTAATTGAAACCTCAATGTTTTCAGGATCTAAGCCTATGCAAGGCGAAAAAACACCGATCGTATCACTCCCTTCCTGTTTTATATTTTAGCATATAAAAAGTAAAATTTGAAATCATAGCACGATTAAGATAAATATCGCATATTATATAGTATTCAATATTATATAAGAGGTGTTGATATGTTATCAAGGGAAGAATACATACGTTTATCCCTGGAAAATAACCTGTTTTGGCTTCGAATTATGAAAGAACATGCAATTTTTATTGAAAGCTCGATGTTGCCTCCGGACAGGAGCTTGACCCTTGAAGCCAGTAGATTTAAGAGGCAATTTGAACAATTGCTTGCAACAGCAATCAGACTGTCGAATGGTTCTGTATCAAAAGAATCCTTACAATCCGGGCAGTTTTATACAAGATATACTGACGAAGCAGAACGGATCACCCAAAAATTCACGGGAATTACAATAAACAGAAATCTTACACAACAGGAAACAAATATTGAGCCAGCAACACCGTTTACTGAAACACCTCACAGAAAAGAACAGGAAGTATCGTCATTTAATCAGTCAGTTATAAATATGGTGTCGGATTTTATCAGGTTCAAGACAAGTCTTTATAACAGTCAGGCGTCATGCAGAATTGCGACCATGCTGTATACATCAACTATTCAACATGTCATTCACGAGGCTCAGAAGTATGTCGATACACTAAATATGCTTCAGAAAAGAGAAGCAGTGCCGCGCGACGATAATTTTTGGAATCATATAATGTCTGATCACGCAAAGGTCATTCGGGGTTTGCTTGATCCTACGGAAGTCAGGCTGTTTAATGAAGCTGACAGATTTGCAAAAGTATTTGATGCGATAATACAAAGTGAAAATAATCAGATGATGAATCCTCCTGAAAATGCAATGATAGCAACCAGGGAGATAAGCGAGTTTAAATCCGTGCTGACCAGAGGATTGATAGAGTGCAAGATTAAAGCTATAATGATGCCGCTTTTTACAGATCATCTTTTAAGAGAAGCTAACCACTATTTATATTTATTGCAGTTTTAATGGGTGCTGACAGACACCCATTTTTTTATACTGTAATTGACTAATTATTACTTTTGTATTATCCTGAATACTAATAAATTATTTGGAAGTGCAAAATGAGTGGATTCAGATGTCCTGTATGCAAATCAGAGCTTTTAAGAAAAGAAAAAAACATGGTTTGTGCCAATAACCATAATTTTGACGTTGCAAAAAGTGGTTATGTCAACCTGCTATTATCTCAAAAGGCTAAGACAAGGCATCATGGTGACGATAAAAAAATGGTTACAGCAAGACGTGATTTTTTAAACAAGGGGTATTATCGACCTTTGCTTGAAAGCATATGTGAAATTACTCAGAGTCTTGCTTTTAACGGCTGCCGGATTTTGGACGCGGGCTGCGGCGAGTGCTGGTATACTGCTAATATTTATGAATATTTAAAGCAGATAATAAATGTAGAAATGATCGGCATAGATGTTTCTAAGGATGCTTTAACGGTTGGGGCTAAGAGAAATCATGAAATTGAGATTGCTGTGGCAAGCATTTTTGACCTTCCTGTAAGCGATAATTCGTGTGACATCATTCTTTCTTTATTTGCTCCATTGTCTATTTCAGAATTTAAAAGAGTGGTAAAAGATAATGGAGTAATAATAAGAGCAGTGCCTCTTGAAAGGCATTTGTGGAACTTAAAGAAGGCAGTATATGATGACCCTTACGAAAATGATATTGAAAGCTTCGAAATTGACGGTTTTGAACTCCAGAATAAAATAGAAATCAGGGATACCATTCATCTTGAGTCTAATGAAGATATAGAAAATGTTTTTACAATGACTCCTTATTATTATAAAACGAGTGATCAAGATAAAGAAAAACTTAAGTTTTTAACAAAGCTTGATACCGAAATTGAGTTTGGCATATTAGTTTACAGAAGGATTTAGGTTAGTTATTGCAAGAAGAAAAAAAGAGAACAAACGGCTTTTTCACGTGTGTGAAAAAGCCGTTTGTTAAAATAAATAATTTAGTCTTGTGTGAAAAATTTATAAATTAAATCATCACGATCTGGCATTCTTTCGTGACCATAGTCAGGGTAGATATGCATATGTTTCTTAGATTTGATTTTATTATAAGCAGCAAACTGTGATGACGGGGGACAAATCTTATCCATAAGTCCGGTAAAGTATAATACTTCTCCCTTTATTCTGCCTGCAAGGTTTTGCACATCGAGATAACCAAGACGGTTATATATTTCATCCTCACGTTCATGGCGTGGATCATGTACACGGAAATAGTATTTAAGTCCGTCATATGCCTGATCAGAAATATCCATATTCCAAACTCTTTTAAAATCGGAAAGGTACGGGTAAACAGGCGCAAGTTTTTTAATATTTGTATATAAAGCAGAACAAGCAAGCGTAAGTCCACCACCTTGAGAGCCGCCTGTCGCATATATCCTTTCAGGGTCAGCTTCCGGCAGCTTTTCAGCAATACGCGCAAGCTGAACAGTGTCAAGATATATCTGGCGGTATTCCATTTTGTCGACATCGCCTTCAAGTCCTCTGATGAACTGGCTTTTTAGTGTGGGGCCTTCTTCCGTCAGCATATCTGGACTTTTGCCGCCCTGACCGCGGCAATCCATTGCGAGCACTGAGAAACCAGCGAGCGTCCATTTAAAATAGCTTGTCCAGTCATAACTGCTGCCGAAATATCCGTGAAAACAGAGTACAACAGGATGCTTCCCATGATCGTTCTTCGGTTTAAGGTATTTAGCGTAAACTTTTCCAAAACCTGCGCTCGTATAGTACATATCATTACATTCTGTAAATTCAGACTGAAAAGCGGCAGGCGTGACAACTGGTGAAGGGTCTATACTGCGAATCTCTTTTAGTGCTCTGTCCCAATATTCGTCAAAGTCGTCAGGACATGGTGAAGATCCTTTGTACTCTTTAAGTTTTTCAAGAGGCATTTCAAACATTGGCATAGCAATCAGCTCCTAAGTTTTTATAATAAACGTTATTATTTTAACAGAATTAAATTATCCCTGTAAAGTGTAATTTTACAAAAACAATAATCTATGGTATTATTGCATTTAAAATAAAGGAGGTTAACAAAGTGAGTTCTCGTTTTTTTGCAAGTGATAACTGTGCATCTGTTCATCCGCTTATTATGAAAGCGCTTGAAGATGCAAATAATGGTCATGTGATTTCATATGGTGACGATGATTATACAAGAAAAGCTGAAAATTGCATTAAGTCATTGTTTAATCAGCCTTGTGAGGTCTTTTTAGTATATAATGGAACAGGCGCTAATGTGACTGGTCTTGCTGCATGCATTCGTTCTTTCAACAGTGTACTGTGTCCTGATTCTGCTCATATTAATACAGATGAATGCGGCGCTTTTGAGGGTATCACTGGGGCTAAACTTCAACAGGTTTGCGGAAAGGATGGGAAATTTAATATAAAAGCAGCTGAAAGCCTGCTTTGCGTTAAAGGAGTTGAGCACCATTCACAGCCACTCGTGGTGTCGATAACCCAATCTACCGAACTTGGAACGCTTTATTCAATAGATGAAATAAAAGAAATAGCAGAGTTTGCACATAAAAACGGCATGTTTTTTCACATGGACGGCGCCCGTATTTCTAATGCGGCGGTTGCCTTAAAAGCTTCTGTTGCTGACATAACCCAAAATGCTGGTGTTGATGTCTTGTCTTTTGGCGGAACAAAGAATGGAATGATGTTCGGCGAGGCTGTTGTGTTTTTCAATAGCGAGTTAGCTAAAGATTACAGATATATAAGAAAGCAGTCAATGCAGCTAATATCTAAAATGCGATACGTTTCAGCTCAATATATTGCTTTTTTAAAAGATGACTTGTATCTGAAAAATGCCGAAAACGCGAATATTATGGCAAAGCGCCTTTCTGAAGGGCTTTCTAAGCTTGGATTCACTGCGGAATATGAAACGGTCGTAAACAGCGTGTTCGTTAAATTGCCAAAAAAACTGACGGACAAGCTATTAAAAGAAACATTTTTTTACGTATGGAATGAAGAAGAAAACGTTGTAAGGTTAATGACCGCTTTTGACACGACTTTTGAAGACGTTGATAATTTCCTAAATATAATTAAAAAATATATCTAATGATTATTTAATCTTGACTTTTCATATATGAATTGATATTATTAAATTCATTATTAGGGGGGTAATCATATGAATTCACAAAACAAAAAACACTTTACCACTAGGGACTTAGTTGTAATAGGTCTGTTTGCAGCTATATGTTATGTGGTATTATATTTCAGGGTGCCGATACCGTCACCGGTCGGAAAACCGTTTCTGCACTTTGGGAATATGGTGGTTATAATTGCCGCTCTGCTTTTCGGCGGGGTTCAAGGCGGGCTTGCCGGTGCGGTAGG
>JAUZPM010000083.1 GCA_030705925.1 Bacillota bacterium | reverse complement strand
TATTATTTTCATTTAAAACATCAAAAGAAAAATCGTTAACAGTTAAATCTCTTTTGTGTATTGTATGCATTGTAGAGCAGCTGTTTGCCACCGTTCCGATCTTGTATGTATCATATTCCTTCCACCAATATAACGGAGCGGTAATATCTACTGATACAATTATTTGCCTTAAAAACTTTCTGTGTTCCGAACCTGCTTTGACCAGTTTTTGAGCAAGAGACAGGTCGTTTTCTCCAATTATATAATTATCATTTGAGCCGAAATAACTATCGCTTTTACTCCATGAATTTAAAGGATTTCTCATTCCTCTGAGCGCTCCGTCAAAATTCATTACCTTCGTTGCTTCAAAATTAATCACTTGATCTTCCTCACTTCATTTCAAAGTTGCTGGGGCTTGTCTTTATAAAAAGCATTTTATATACCATCTCTTGTTTTGTATTATAACACAATTTGACAACAGTGTAATATAAATGTCATTCACAAGTTACATAAAAAATCCATGTGGTCTTAACACATGGATTTTTGCTTGATTTAGAGCTTAATCTCATCACTTTACTGATGTTATCCGCTTTTTAATTGGATGGCGAATCACCGTTTTCAGTTTGGACGGATCGCATTTGCGCGCATCGCTGAGATAGATTTCATGGTGAAACCGGGTATCCATAATATCGATCTCATATCCTTTTTCTTCAGCATATTCCTTCATCAATTCGACAGTTGCTTGCTCGCTGTCATACGGTCCGATATGCATACACTGAACACTTAAGCCTTCATTATAAGTAAGAAATTCCGCCTTTGAGAAGTCCTCTTTCTTTTTTCTAGTTGCCTCTTCTACCGCCCAGTCAAAATCCTCTTTCTTCACAAAGTCGGGAAGTCGTATAATAGAGATCCAGTTGAACTCATTCTTTTTGCCGTAATCGACGCCAGCAATACCATCCATCCACCAAAACCCCTCCAAAGGCGGCACGACATATTCAAAGAAACCGTCAATATTATGCCCGCCCTTATAACTCATCTTGATCGTAAAGGCTATCCCGTAAAGCAGCCCCATTGCTTTCTTATACTCGCCGTTTTCTTCGTTAGGGTCTCCTTTGCCTCTGACCGCAACAAAATTCATTGACGGAATTTCCACAATCTCCGGCTTTTTCTTAGGAAGATAGAACTCCCTGTATTCTTTTTTATAATCGAATCCCATGCTTATGCCCCCATTAAAGTTTATTTGTATTTGTACCGTTCAGCATAAAAATAAAAGCTTTCTCCTCAATATCTGCGACTCTCATAATCAGCTCAGGAATGTCATCAAGATCTCCGCAGTTTCCAAGCAGGTAATCCGTCATTCTATCTGTCATTTTAGAAAGCAAGGCACCGCTTTTTTCAAACTCCCGCGCCGACTGTTTCCACGCCGCAATTTCATAGCGTGAAGAAAGCTCATCAAGTACGCGGGCCAATTTTTCTCTCTCTGCTTTATGCTGTATGCCGCTTCGCTCCTCTGGTTTTAATAAAGCATCTGGAAGTATCGGAACTGTTCCCGTGAACATTACAATATTCTTCAGGGCAGCCCGATATTCTTCATCACTCAGCTCACTTTCCCATCTGCCAAACTCTTTTCCCAGTTTTCGCATTCCTTTTATTCCAAGAAAGCTTGTCGGCGGCTCAAGCACATTATTGGCCTTTTCAGCAAAAGCCTTTAATGAAATTTCCTTTATATTTTGATTTTGCTGCTTGACAGAAAGAGTATAAACCCTCGCATCGTACGAGAGTCAAGTGATTATTTTATTGGAAAGCATACCTCTGTAATAAATTTTTCAGGATTGGTTTCATTGTCGGGAGAAATATAGTAGACCTGAAATGCCCTACCGCATATTTTATAACCGTTTTCTTCGATCCAATGATAAATATACTTGTTTATATCACCTATTCTGCTGTATATTCCCTGATACGCAATGGATGCGACTTTCGTTTCGCACATTTCGGAAAATCTTAATCCGTCAGTTTCCGGCATGATCTTTTCAACGACTCGTAATACCTCAGTATCAATATGTTTTTTCTCAAAATCCACACTATGAGTAATCGCAAAGCAATACGGTACATCTGCAAGCCTTATATCATGATTATTGCATTCCTTCGCAAGACGGTCCCATAACAACCCTTCCTCACTAAATTCATGGATAATACCGCGCAGGCTGACCACCTTTCTTGTCGGGAATTTCTTTACACTGACAGATAAGGCGCAATCATTCTGATCCTCAAGTTCCTTAATAGCTTTCTGCATTTTCATGATCTGTCGTTTAGTCTCCTCAAGGCTTCTTTTCTTTTCAATTATTTTGTTTGTCAAGAAAGTTTTTATTGTATCATCAAGTATGCCGCTTTGCAGCATTTCAGGTATTTCCTTTAATCCAAAACCCAAACTCTTTAAAATTTGTATACGATTTGCCTCAACGACCTGCCTCTCGCCATAATATCGGTATCCGTTCAAGTCGTCCACCTGCTCTGGTTTCAGCAATCCAATTTTGTCATAATTACGGAGCATTTAAATACTAATTCCAGTCAGTATAGAGAATTCACCAATCTTAAGCATTTTTTCGCCTCACAGAATGAATATGTAAAAATCTCTTCGAAACTATTCCAGTAAAATTTAACAATATCTGCTTTAAGTATACCGTATAAAATAACAAAAAGCCATATGCTGGTTTACCCCTGACATATGACTTTTTAGCCTCCACCAGAGTGAATGGCGGGGTATAGATTCGCGGCGTGATGCCATCCCTTTCACCGAGGAATTCTTGAACGCGGACACCTCTTGCAGTGACAAATTAAGATTTACTTTTCTTGCCATATGAGCTTTTCCTTTTTAAAATCGATTTGAGTATAAGAAAAGCCGTCACATTTCTATGACAGAGCGAGAATCGAAATTTAAGAAATAACCATATAAGCTATTGACATTATTTTATGTTTATCATAAAATATGTTATGGCATACGAAAAAAGGAGAGTGATGGTAATGGAAAACATGCCAAACATTAAACGGAGATTTCTCAAACTTGCATTAGTGGCAATAAGCGCATTAAGTATTGTTGCAGTAATCTTGGCGATAATCTTGATGCCCTATCTAGTTGATTGTTATCAAGATACTGTCAATCAAGTATTAGGCTACCATGTTATCATTTTTATGTGGATTACAAGTGTTCCTCTGCTGGTAATGCTTTTCAATTTCTTAACTTTGAGTATTTCGTTAGTCAAAGAGCGGATTTTCATGGAAAAAGCCATTAAAAAAATGTCTGTTTTTCAAATATGCACTCTAATTGAAATTGCGCTATATGCTTATGCTACATTTCGATTTCAAACAATCATAGCGGTAATTATACTGTATGGCGCTATACTGATTGAGATTCTTGCTACGTTGGTGAGAGAGCTTTTGCGCGATGGCAAAGAGTACTTTATTGACAGTACGTTATCAGTTTAAAGGTGGCTTGTGATGATAATTGTAGATTTAGATGTCATGATGGCGATAAGAAAAATGAGCCTAACTGAACTGTCGGAAAAAGTCGGAATTACAATGACAAATCTTTCACTGCTAAAAACAGGGAAAGCGCGTGCCATTCGTTTTACGACACTGGATGCACTTTGCAAAGCCCTGAACTGCGATGCAGGAGATATTATTAAGTACAGAGAGGAATTGAATGATGATGAATAAAAAGAAAAAAATTATTACTGGCACTTTAATTGCCGTAGTTGTCATAATTGCGATACCACTGGGATTGTATATTGCCGGAAACACCTTTTATAGTGATACGAGAATTTATGAACAATATTGGAAAATTAACGTTCCACGGGCTGCAAAAGAAAAATACAATATAAATACGCCGACAAGTTTTCATGGAGACGGATATCGTTTTACTTCTTTTGAATTAAAAAGCGCTGATTCTCCGCTTTTAAGCGGCGCATCAAACGATAAAAGTTCGTCTATGCAAAACGAGGTCACAAGTATTTTGGATTCACTTAATGCAGAAAAGAAACAGTATCCTAATTTCAATCATACATATTTATGGAAATCAATGTCTCAACACGAAAATAAGCTATATATAATTTATGATAAAGACTTGTCCATGCTGTATTTTGCCCAGCAAACAATGTGAAGGAAAGGTCTTCATAGAGAACGAAGGTCGTTATGGTATATCGTATAAAATAATAAAAAGCCATATGCAGGTTTACCCCTGACATATGACTTTTTAGCCTCTTCTTATTCACCCAATACATTTTTCAGCAGATCAAACCTTTTCAAACAAGCAATATATTGGGCAACGCAAAAGTAATTTTGTATATCCGCCTCGTCAACTCCCCGAAAAGCGCAAAGTTCATCCCACAGCATAGTGCTTCCCTCAACCATAAAATATCCTGATGCAGTGTCTATCCCGACGAAAATCCTTGTTATATCCCCGCCCCAAAGTTCCTCTTTATCTTTATTTTCATTTTGGTAGAAGATCTCGCCTTTTCCCCTATTTTCAAGAAAAAAGGTTCGTGGCAATGGAACAGACCCATCAGGCAGCTTTGCGGCAAGAAACTTATTCTTAGTAACATTCAAGAAAACCGCATCGGTCGCTTTCTTTTCATGTATTTCGGTCAAAACGTACTTTTGAGACAAATAGTCTAGCAGCTCTTGTCCGCTTTTTCTGTTTGGCTTTAGCCTGCTTTTATATTGCTTCCATACAGATTTCCATGTTTCCAGCATTTCAGCCGTCGGTTCTTGCGTCAGCATTTAAATTCCTCCCTGCACAAAATTATAGAATGTATGTAAATCAATTTTGCTTTTTATCTGTGAAAAATCCGCAGATGGATGTAATAATAAGTATTATAGCCGAAAGCAAAAAAGTCTGGTCAAACGCGCCTGCAATCTTGTCATCTTTTTCTGTCTTGATTTTACTAACAACACTTTGGATCTCACTTTGCTGACCCATAAGACCCACGCCGGATTCGAGCTGAACAGTACCGTCTTTTATTTTGGCATCTGCATCCATCAGCTGACCCGAACCAAACCGCAGCTGCACACAGCCGTTTTTCGCTGACTCAAGCCGCTTTGCAGCTTCTTTGAGCCGTCAACGAGCTGACCCGAACCGCTTTCAAGCTGCGACAATGCTTCGGTCAGTTTACCGATTCCGTTTTGAAGCGTAATGAGGCTGTTTTTATTCTGGTTCAGCATGGAAATGCCGCCCGCAACCTGTGTCATCCCGTCTTTAAATGCTCCGCCATCGTTAAACTGCGCGAAAACCTTTTGCGCAGCGCTTGTCAGCTTATCCGCGCCCGCCGTAACTTTGCTTCCGCTTGCAACGACATTCTGACTTTGCTCAGCAAGGCTTGTTAGTTTCGCTTCAAACTGCTGCTCGTTTGTAACCGTCGGGTCAGTTCCTGCCGTATACAAAGTCACAAGATTAGCCAGGGCCTGAACCTGCTGTTTGCATTGCTGTTTCGCCGTTTCATCCTGCGCATCGGCACAGGCGGCCTGCGCCTGATCAAGGCTGTTTTTATAATTATTCAAAAGCTGTGCCGACGCGGGATTGCTTTTGATCATCAGATAATATGTGTTATTAACTGCTGAAACATAGCTGCTTATATTTGACGAAAGGTTCCTAGCACCATCTGCAATACCGGTCACACCGGTGTAGATGGTCTGGGTGCCGGTATCGGCGTTATACGAAAATTGTGAAAGCAGTATCTGAGCGCCATCATTTAACTGCCCTATTCCAGCGCTCAGCAAACCCAGCCCCTGACTGCCTGCAAAGTTCAGCGATTTTGATCCACTTAATGTCTGCGAAAGTGCATGATCCAATGTAATAAGCCCGTTTGTGAGTGATTCACTCCCGTCTGAAAGTGTACTGAGACCGTATGAAAGTGACACAATGCCGGTATTTAAAGAATTTTGACCTTTCAAAGCTTTGCCCGCCCCTTCGCGTAATGCACCTGCTCCGTCATAAAGCCTTTCAAGTATGTCATTGCCGGAAGGGCGAGGCGCTGAGGATACATTTGATAGTGAAGTTTTTATGTCCGCTTCCAAATTGCTTTGAAGTTTTTTCTGATTGGCGCTTGTACTGCTGTCGCTGCTTCCAAAATTCTTGCTGATATCCACACTTAACACTGTTTTGGCAGAATCCTCGATTCCGGATTGATTGATTAATGCAACAGCATCACTCTTAATATCGAATTTTGCCGCTTCCACATTACTGTTTAGAACACTTACAAGAAGTGCGATCCCAATACAGGTTCCGACCTGTCTCGCGGCATTCACGATACCCGATCCGATCCCGCTCTTTTCGTCAGGCAAATATTTAATCGAAGAAACCATCGACTGGCACGAGAATCCCAGACCAAACCCGAACACAGTCATTTCGGCAATCATCATAAACTTCGATGTGCCGACCGTAAGCCTTGAAAGAAGCAGCGCACCTATACCCATGCAAAAAACGCCGAAAAAATTGACAGGCTTTGCCCCAAGCTTACCGGCAATGACGCTTCCCAGGGGCATTGCAACGATTACCGTCAGAGAGACTGCCATGACAATATACGCTGCGCTCAGCGCTTCATAGCCCATGACGTTCTGCAAAAAGTAATTAAAAATCAATAATGGGGCAACAATGCCGAACCCTGTGATCAGATAGCATACACTCGACGCTGTAAAAGTAATTTCGCTGAAAAGACCAAGCTCGACTAAAGGAGACTTTACCTTTGATTCTGTCAGCAGGAAAAGCGCCATAGACACAGCCGAGCCGATAAACATGGAAATAATGACCGCCGAGCCCCAACCATAATCTCTGCCTTTTAAAAGCGAGAACGTAAGAAGGAAAAGAGTTGACGTCAGAAATAACATTCCAAGCCAGTCAACGCTTTTAGACACTGTCTTGTCGAAAGATTCCCCGACAAACAAGAGAGTAAGGAGAATGGAAATCAATGCAAACGGTACATTTACAAAAAAGATCGACTGCCAGTTTATGTACTTGATAAGCAGTCCGCCAATAGGAGGGCCTCCCGCAGCCGCAAGCGCTGCTACCGCCCCGACAGCGCCGGAAATGATCTGCGTTTTCTCTCTGCCGAACAGCTCAAGTGCCATAGGAACCACGATGGGAGTAATAAGCGCACCGCCGATGCCCTGGATCAGCCGCATAGCTATTAAAAAGAACAGCGTGCATGATAATCCGCATAACGCTGAGCTTCCCCCAAACAATACAAGGCCGATCAGCATGACCTTCTTTCGTCCAAACTGGTCTGCAAGCTTGGAAGCTGGTATCATAAAAACAGAAAGCCCAAGCACGTATATCGTGCTTATCCAGCTCGTGTCGTTAAGACTCGCTTTGAAGTAGCTCATAATATCCGGCAGTGCGATATTGATGATCGTACTGTCGAGGGTTCCCATAAACATTGCGATTGCCAGAGCAATAAACCCGAGGATTTGTTTTTGCTTATTCATTTTTGCGCCTCCAAAATATGAAACTGCTGTCATATTTATATTATCACAAAAAACATAATTGTCAATGTAAATATGAAACCCATTTCACATTGACAAAAGAATAAGTCGAAGGTAAAATATAATGAATGACTATAAAAACGGAGGACGGCTAAATGGATAAAAAGGATGTTCGAATTCCCCAGCAGAAACGGTCTATCGAAAAAAAAGAAAAGATTATTGAAGCGGCCACTCAGATTTTTATGAAGAATGGTTACCTTAACATAAATACTGC
>JAUZPM010000082.1 GCA_030705925.1 Bacillota bacterium | reverse complement strand
GGGACATCATCGTCAGAGGATCAAACGCCACAAACGGAACCGCGATTATATTAGCGGGAGCGATCCCCACAGCTCTGATGGCGGTGATTGCCGATTTGGTCATGGGCTGGCTTGAACGAGCATTAAGCCCGATTAAAAAGAAAAAAGGAAATTTTATTATAGCTGATAGAAAAACCACCTCTATTTAAATACAACAGAGGTGGTTTTTTTAAATAAACAACATGTGTTAGTATCTGTTAAACATATTTTCCAGCGTTGGGATTATCCGAGTATTTGAAAAAATACAAAAATCAGATATTATAACCAATTTGAGGGTTGTTTTTAAAAAAATTCAAGTTATAATGAAAATAATACATTTATACAAATATCTAAATGTCTAAATGTTTTTTTGTAAAGGAGAAAACGCTATGAATAATGTTTTCAAAGCTATATCAGATCCAACAAGGAGAAAAATTTTGGATTTGTTAAAAGGAGGGGATATGACTGCGGGAGATATTGCTGAGCATTTTAATATCAGCAAACCGAGTATTTCGCACCACTTGAATATTTTAAAGCAAGCGGAAGTCATAAGTGACCACCGCAAAGGACAATTTATTTATTACTCTCTAAATACAACAGTACTTCAAGACTCAATAAATTGGATGCTTAACTTTATAAATAAAGGGGATAACGATTTATGAAGAAAAATATAATTTCCATAATTATTGTATGTTTGAGTTTCTTGACTTCAATTATATTATATCAATACCTTCCAGAAGAAATACCGATACAATGGTCAGGAAATAAACCGGCTGCAATTGTATCTAAACCTTTAACAATATTTATTATACCTGTTGTTATGCTTATTTATTATCTTACTTTTTATATGTTAACTATTAAGTCTACACAAAAAAATAAAGCATTGCTTTTCCTAGCTTCTAATAATATGTTAATCCTTTTATATATTTTACAACTTTCAACTCTATTGATAAGTTTAGGATACGAACTGAATATTGATTTAATAATAGGGCTTGGTGTTGGTATCTTTTTAATTATTGGTGGAAATTCAATGCAGCTAGCAGAACAAAACCATCTTATTGGATTGAGGACACCTTGGACATTAAAAGATGAGACTGTTTGGAAACTGGGAAATCGCTTCGCCTCTAAAGTACTTGTAGTGTGTGGTTTTATAATAGCTGTTCTTTCATTTTTTACAGGAGAATATATAATTCTTATTATGATTGTGCTAGTTCTTTTAGCATTAGTTATTTCAACACTAGCTTCATATCTTTATTACAAAAAATTAAACGGTTCACGTTGAAAAAGTGTCTTGCGGAGCAATCCGCAAGACACTCAATTATAATGGATTATTGATGAATCAATTTTAGGGTTTTTGCAGCAGCCGCTTCTAAATCAGAATTATTAGAAGCTGAAGAGGAATATTTGGCAACGTATTTCCACACTGCAGTTGTTACTGCGGCAGCCGTTTGTAATGCAACTGCGTTAACGCCCACAACATATAAATATCCAGCTGCTACACAGACGGCATAAAGCCCACAAGATGGAGTAACTTTATTAGAAGAGTATTTTACGTTTTCATTTTTCTTAGCATATTTTTGGATAAGTTGGTCTGCTTTGGTCATATTTTCAATGAGTTTTTTAGGGTCTTTGCTGTCAATCGATTGTTTCAATTCATCCATATATTGTGGTTGATCTTTTTTTATAAATTTGACTACATCATTTACTAACTTTTTACCTTCTGTACTATTTGCCTCTTTTACGAGTTTAGGGTCCAAATCGTTTGAAATTAATTTACCAACTTCCCCTTGTCCAAATAAAAGTCCTCTAAAGTAATCTTCTCCAGAAAATGTATGGTTTTCTTTAGCAGATGTACTTGACTCCTTAGAGAGTCCTACTAATGAAAAAACCAATATCGTCACCATGGAAACAATCAATAGCCTAAGTAATTTACTTTTCAAATTATTATACCTCCATTAAGTTATTTCTCCATTATCTAAATGTTAGCTATGAAACAATTTTGTAAGAAACTTGACTGATTCACCTCCTATTCTTTTGAAATTTCTCTTTCCTTTTACATATATATATTTAAATAAAGGAGAACACCAATTCATAGTGATATTTTGTTGTACAGGATGCAGATATATAATTAATGCTGATATCATGATCAAGCCAAAACTTACAATACCAATGCTGAATATTATCCCAATATGAAATAATATTCCCAAAACAAGAGCAATTCTCTTTATTCTGATATTTGAAATTATGCTTGCTGCTAAGAACAACTCAAAAATAGTTACTAACCAAGTGATGACAACAATAAAATTGCTTTCAAGTAGTGGATTCAATAAGTTAAGTTGATATTCAGGTAATCCAAACACCGGATCAGAAAAGAAATAGTAAATTGCTGTTCCTTCTGCCCACTCTTTATTTTTCAATCGCTCTAAAGCTGCGTTTAAATAAATGATAAAAACTTGAATTTTAATTATTGTCATTATATAAAACAATACTGTCTTCTTTGTGAAAGATTCATTATTGTTTTTCTTTATATTCCAATGATTTCGCCTTGAATCTAATAATGTAACAGGTAATATAAGAAAAGAAAGAACAGTTGCAATTTGCTCTCCACCATCGATAGTTAAAGCTGAAGTTTGAATACTATAGCAAATATACCAGTGAAATAAACCGGTAAATCTAGGTCTCCACCCTATAACCACTAAGGTTAATATAAAAATCATTAAGTATCTTATAATCTCAAAATTGATACTATATTCTTTAGCAAAACAAAAAGCGGTAGGGATATAGACATTTTCACATGTGACATTATTTGCACTATAACTAAATAAAATATCAGTACTATTGAATAATAGTACTAGTAATGTTGAGAAACCAAGTAAACTTCTAAAAAGTGCATATGTATTTTTCCATGGATTATAGGTGTCAATATAACCTTCTAAACTATTTAATATCTTCATACTATTTTTATTTTTAGCACCTTTCTTTCAAAAGAGGTAGTTTGCTTAAAGTCTATCCAATACCATGAGAGTGGTTTTTGGCGATATATTAGGTATTCTCCTTTGCTAAGATGTATATAATCTTCATTTTTTATAACCTTAATAGGCTTTATTTGTTTCTCTAAATTTGTGCAGGAGTTATTGTTTTCACAAGTTTTCCAATTCTTTGGATCGATATTCTCTACAATTTTGCCTAATTCTATTGCCTGAACTCTTCCTTCTCTTTTTATCCCAAAAAAATTATTGGGAAGTGCATTAGGTAACTTTAAATTTTCTTTTGTGTGAAATGAAATGTTTTCTTCTGTAGGGCTTTTACTATAAAAGCCAAAGCCTTGGGGAGACAATTGTTGCAAAAAATTTTTTTTGAACAGTGGATTCTGAGGTGAAATATTACTAAAGTAATAAGAAGAAAATAATAGGAAACATATAGTCATTACAGTTATAATTCCTTTTTTTTTGATATAGATTACCTCCTCTAAGCTAATATAATCATTTCAAAAAGATTATATAATAGCTAGTCAGAATAATCAACAAAAAATGGATAATGAATAAATTAATGTAAACTATGCATTATTTTGTTTGTTTTCTTGAAGTTTGATATTCAACCATTTGGATTGGAACTAAAAAAGTTCCCAGAATTGAATTTGGGAACTTTTTACGGCTTCGGCACATATTTAAAAATGTCTTCGCTCTCAAAAAACTCAATCAAACGGCTGAGCCAATTATAATAATCGAGCCATTCCTTTAATTCCTTCAGCAGCTCATTCACTTTTTCTTCCGCTTCAGGAGTAAGCTCTTCATCCAACACGCTAAGCAGCTCCCGATTGAGTTTTTTATGCATCATTTTGTTTTTGCTGACGACTTTGCTCCAGGTGGCTGAAAACAGCGTGATAAATGTTTGATAGTAGTCCTGCTCAACCTCATATAAATCTTTTCGCACGCCTTTTTCGAACACCTTCTCGGCAATGTTGGCATCAAGCATTTCCCGCACTACCTGGCTCATGCGTGTTTTGCTCATGCCGGTGGCCTCAGATAATTCCGTAAGCGTCATCGGTTTTCGATTCATATAAATAATGCCCAGCACTCGTCCGACGGTAGAGGGCATTCCAAATGCATGCATGTTTTCCGCGATTCTTTCTATAAAATGGTCCTCGGCTTGTTCAATGATCGTTAACGGATCTTTCTCCAACGGTTTCATCCTTTCAGCTAACAATTCCGATGTCAATATACCACATTTTTGATACGGCGAAAATGCTGTCAAAAGAGAATTTGGCAGGAAATTGGAGCAATAAGGAGATCAACACACGTCAATGCGGGTAAATCAGCGTTTACACATACTTTATAAATAATATGAACAAATTGTAAACTTTTTATTTTATAAACTTTATTCTATAATGGGAAGCATTCAATTGTCTGAAAAATTAAATTTAAACTGAACAAATTGAATAAACTTAATTTTGGAGGTGCGATGTTTGCTGACATTAGAAAATGTCTCGAAAACATACAAGGGCGGCAAAAAAGCCGTGAACAACGTAAATCTTAAGATTGCAAAAGGCGAATTTATCTGCTTTATCGGGCCGAGCGGCTGCGGAAAAACAACAACAATGAAAATGATTAACCGATTAATTGAGCCTTCCGCCGGGAAGATTTTCATTGACGGCGAAAACATCATGGACCAGGATCCTGTAGAGCTCAGGCGCAAAATTGGCTATGTGATTCAGCAGATCGGCCTGTTTCCCCATATGACCATTCAGCAGAATATCTCACTCGTCCCAAAACTGCTGAAATGGCCGGAGCAGCAGCGGAAAGAGCGGGCGCGTGAGCTTTTAAAATTGGTCGATATGGGGCCAGAATATGTAGACCGTTACCCTCATGAATTAAGCGGGGGGCAGCAGCAGCGAATTGGTGTATTACGGGCACTTGCCGCGGAGCCGCCGCTTATCTTAATGGATGAACCGTTTGGGGCACTCGACCCGATTACGAGGGATTCCCTCCAGGAAGAATTTAAAAAACTGCAAAAAACCTTACATAAAACCATCGTATTTGTTACCCACGATATGGATGAAGCGATTAAGCTGGCAGACCGGATTGTGATTTTAAAAGCGGGAGAAATCGTTCAAGTTGGAACGCCCGATGACATTTTAAGAAATCCGGCAGACGAATTTGTTGAGGAATTTATCGGCAAGGAGCGGCTGATTCAGTCATCCAGCCCGGATGTTGAACGGGTTGACCAGATTATGAACACACAGCCTGTAACGATCACCGCGGATAAAACGCTTTCTGAGGCCATTCAGCTGATGAGGCAGGAACGGGTCGATTCATTGCTGGTCGTCAATGACGAGCGCGTTCTGCAAGGCTATGTCGATGTTGAAATCATTGATCAATGCCGGAAAAAGGCCAATCTCGTCAGTGAAGTTTTACATGAAGATATATACACAGTACTGGGCGGCACACTGCTGCGCGACACGGTCCGCAAAATTTTAAAACGGGGTGTCAAATATGTTCCCGTTGTGGATGAAGACCGACGCCTGATCGGAATTGTGACGAGGGCAAGTCTGGTCGACATCGTGTATGACTCCCTCTGGGGAGAAGAAAAGCAGCTCGCAGCATTGTCATAGGGAGGGGCGATAAGTCATGCATCATATTGTTCAATTTTTGCAAACCAATGGGGGCGAGCTTCTTTATAAAACATACGAGCATATTACGATATCGCTCATTGCTGTGATCTTAGGTGTGCTGGTTGCCGTCCCCCTCGGGGTTGTGCTTACCAGAATGAAAAAAGGAGCCGGCACCATTATCGGCATTGTCAATATCATTCAGACGCTGCCGAGTCTGGCCATCCTCGCTTTTTTTATCCCGCTCCTTGGTGTAGGGAAGGTTCCGGCCATTGTGGCTTTGTTTTTCTATTCCGTATTGCCGATTCTTCGCAACACGTATACCGGCATTCGCGGCGTCAACAAAAATCTGCTCGAGTCTGGTAAAGGCATCGGAATGACGCCGGCTGAACAAGTCCGCTTGGTGGAGCTGCCGCTTGCCGCGCCAGTGATCATGGCGGGAATCAGAACATCGACGATTTACTTAATCGGCTGGGCCACGCTTGCTTCCTTTATCGGAGGCGGCGGATTGGGTGATTACATTTTTATCGGACTGAATTTATATCAGCCGGAATATATCATCGGGGGCGCGGTACCTGTCACGATATTGGCAATTGTGATTGATTATGTGCTGGCAGTTGCTGAACGAAAACTGACACCTGCCGGCATGCAGAGATTGAAGGAATTGTCATAAGGAGGCGGCTCATGAAAAGAAAATATCTCAAATTAATGATAGGTTTGGCACTTGCGGCAACGCTGACGCTGAGCGGCTGTTCGCTTCCTGGTCTCAGCGCTGCTGCAGACCAGACCATTAAAATCGGCGCGCAAAGCATGAGCGAATCAGAAATCATCGCCAGCATGCTTGGCCAGTTGATCGAACACCATACTGATCTCAAAACAACAACGATTAAAAATCTTGGCTCCAACGCGGTGCAGCAGCAGGCTTTAATGAATGATGAAATCGACATTGCGGCCACAAGATATACGGGAGACGCGCTGACAGGCACGCTGAGAATGGAACCTGAAAAAGATCCGGACAAAGCGCTGGCGCTTACTCAGCGGGAGTTTAAAAAAAGATATGATTTAAAGTGGTATGACTCCTACGGGTTTGATAATACATATGCCTTTACAGTCAGTAAGGAGCTGGCCGACCAATACCATTTAGAGACCGTATCAGACGTTAAAAAATGGGCGCCGCAATTAAAGCTGGGCGTTGATAACTATTGGATGAAGCTCAAAGGAAACGGCTATCAGGATTTTACGAAAACCTACGGCATGACATTCGGCGGCACGTATCCGATGCAGATCGGCCTTGTGTACGACGCGGTGAAAAGCGGAAAAATGGACATTGTGCTTGCGTATTCAACCGATGGAAGAATCAAGTCCTATGGTCTCAAAATGCTAAAGGATGATAAACAATTTTTCCCGCCGTACGACTGCTCTCCGGTTGTTCCGGAAAAGGTGCTCAAAGAACATCCTGAACTTGAAGGCATCATCAAGAAAATGCTCGGAAAAATCGACACAGCCACGATGCAGGAGCTTAACTATGAAGTCGACGGCAATCTCAAAGAACCGTCTGTCGTTGCCAAGGAATATTTAGAAAAACATCGCTATTTCGAATCGTGAAAGGGGGAAGAGGTCAATGAACGTGCTTGAACAGTTAATGACGTATTACGCGCAGAATGGCAGTTACGTCATGGATGAATTCGGCCGCCACTTTCTCATGTCGGCTTACGGCGTTTTATTTGCCGCTGTCGTCGGGGTTCCGGCCGGAATCCTCATCGCGCATTTTCGCCGTTTGTCAGCCTGGGTGTTTGCAGTAACAAACGTTATTCAAACAATCCCGGCGCTCGCTATGCTGGCCGTCTTAATGCTTGTTATGGGGCTCGGCGCAAATACCGTGATTCTATCATTATTTCTGTATTCCCTGCTGCCGATTATTCGAAACACGTACACAGGCATTATCAGTATTGAGCATGCCTACTTAGACTCGGGGAAAGCAATGGGCATGACGAAATTCCAAGTGCTCAGAATGGTTGAGCTCCCGCTCGCACTTTCTGTCATTATGGCGGGCCTTCGCACGGCTCTCGTCATTGCCATCGGAATTACAGCGATCGGCACATTTGTCGGTGCCGGAGGCCTTGGGGACATGATTGTCCGCGGCTCAAACGCAACAAACGGAACTGCGATTATTCTAGCCGGAGCGATACCAACTGCGGTGATGGCGGTAGGGGCGGATTTGCTCATGGCTTGGTTGGAGCGGGCATTAAGTCCGGTGAAGAAAAAAAGAACCGGGGCGAAACACGTTCAATCAGCTGCATAGAATAGAAAAAGAGGCTGGACTCCAGCCTCTTTTTTCTATATTAAATTGTAAACTGATCCATCTTTGCATTAAGCTCCTTAGCCAGCTGCTCCAACTCCTCAGCATTTTGAAGCACTTGATCCATCGAATGGGCGGATTGCTCGGTAATTGAAAATGTTTCTTCAATGCCGGCGGCAGACTCTTCGGATACAGAAGCGATATTTTCAATCGATTGGTTTGTTAACTGCTTCAGGCCATCCGTTACTTCCTTAATGCTGTCTGCAACATGGGTGACGGATTGTTTGATATGCTGCATAGCCTGTCC
>JAUZPM010000081.1 GCA_030705925.1 Bacillota bacterium | reverse complement strand
TATTTTTATTACAGTGTTTAAAAAGCAGAGAGGTGTTGTATGATGCTTAATATATCCGACCTCTGCGTTTCTTTGAATAAAACCCCTATACTGCAAAATATTAGTTTCCATCTTTCCGAACATGATTTTCTTGTTATCGCAGGCAAAAACGGAGCCGGAAAGACAACGCTGATTAAGGCGATAATGGGCGAATACCCTTGTAAAGGGCGAATATCATTGATTTCAAAAAATATCAGCCTTTATTCTGCAACCGAACGCGCTCGCAAGATCGGCGTTATGTCCCAAAAAGTAAATCCACAGTTTTCATATACCGTATATGAAGTCGTGTCTCTTGGGAGATATGCCCATAAGCAGGGGCTTTTTGATCGTTTAACTCAGGAAGATAAGCAAATAATAGAAGACTCGCTTGAAAACACGCAGACAGGCCATCTTCGTGACCGATCGATTCAAACCTTGTCAGGCGGAGAATTTCAGCGAGTGATGTTGGCAAAATTATTTGCTCAGCGCCCCAACATTCTTATCCTTGACGAGCCTGCGAGCCATTTAGATTTTAACCATCAGCTAGGCATATTTGACATTCTAAAAAAATGGGCCGAGCAGGATGGCCATGCAGTAATTGTTGTAGGTCACGATTTTAATTTTATTCGAGCTTACGCTAATAATGTTTTGCTGCTTGATGAGGGCAAAATCAGAGCATACGGAAAAGTCAACGAAGTCCTTACACCCTCAAACCTTGAGTCAGTTTATCATACCGATGTCTACGGCTGGATGAAAAAACAGCTTTCACAGTGGCAGTAAATATATTATAATCAAGGAGGTACTTTCCAGTGCCTCTTTTTAAATTTATCTAAAGATTAGGGCAATTCTTACGAATTATATTATATAAGAGTTTGATAATCACCGGAGGATGGATATGAAATATATACTAAAAAGGACACTCAGCTTCTTAATCACTGCATTTTTTGTTTTAAGTCTGCTTCCCCCCAGCGCAAAAGCGGCAGACGGGCAGTATGTACTTACTTCAATTAAGTTAAAAGGCTCGCCGACTGCAGTTAATGTAAGCGGAACAACATCCGCAACCATAACTGTGTCTTACAATACAGCAAGTTCTGTCGACCTGTCAAACGGGCTTGACATTTACTACGACACAACAGTCTATTCATCTGCCAGCGCCAGTTTTCCGAAGACCTCACTGGCCACAATCGACGGTCCTGCCGTTGAAATGCTGGTCTCATATCAGTTAATCGGCGACAGCTCAGTCTATACTACTACATACTCTATAAGTATCGTCCGTGGACAGTATACTCCGCCTACCTTCACCGGAACTATTTCAAAAAATGCAATCAAAGGCAATAACATTAACTTTACGGCTTCAGACTTTACGCAGAGATATTCCGCAAATGACGGAAACGATATAGGCGCTATACTTATCACCGGAATTAACCCAAGTTTTGGTTCAATGCAGTTGAACGGAGCTGATTATAACTTCAAAGATCCGGTAAGTATCAGCGAAATTTCTTCTGGTGCTCTTTCATTCGTTTTAACCGAAGGAGGAACTGTATCATATGTTGTAAAAGCCTATGCAGGGACTGATACTTCATCTCCAATAGGCAGTGTAATATTAACAATACAGGGTGTGTCAGCTCCGCTTATAACAGGAGCGGTTACACGCTCAACCTCTATAAATTCATCTATAGTATTCACAGCGTCTGATTTCTCCAGCAAATGCAGTCTTAACGGCGGAACCCTGTCAAGTATAGAAATAACGCCTACCAATTCCGGTTTTGGAACGTGGTATTCAGGCACATCCGCATTTACCGGAACGAAAAGTTTCACCGCCACTTCAATCAGTACTTTAAAATTCACCGGAACTGCAACAGGAACCGCAACCTTTACATGGCGTGTCTCAAGTGAAGGCGGACTTTCACTTTCAGGTAACGGCAGCATTACAGTATGTGACGCACTGTCTCTTACTCCCTATATTGGATCCAATATTGGTCGTGGTGCAACTTGGGCAGTTTCTCCCTCGCATTTTCAATATTCGCCAGATACGGTGCCAATTACATACGTAAAAATAACTGCTATCCCTGCCGCTGCCTCAGGCACCCTTACGCTTGCCGCTTCTATAAATGCAAACTCAACCTATGGTTATCCAGCTATAACTGCCGATACAGCGCTCAAAAATGGTGCCATTATCCCATATGATTACCTGCAATATCTGAGAGTCAATACAACCCCGACAGGAACAGCAACAAGCCTATTTTTTTCATGGACAGCGACAAGCGATACTGTCGCATCCTCCGCGAAATGGGCAACAGCTGTGGCATATACGCTCAACTTTGATACGACTACAACCATTAGTTATAACACCGAATATAACACTTCCGTTCAGCTCGTTGCTTCAGATTTTACCACAGCATTCAAAAGCGCCGCCGGAAGTACCTTATCTTATGTAAAATTTAAACTGCCATCATCCTATTACGGTCAGCTATATTATAAATATGTATCTTCATCCTCATATGAATCAACTGTTTCCGCAAGCACAAAGTACAGCACAGGCTCAAGTGATCCGTCTATTTCAAATATTACATTCGTGCCTTATACGGGATATTCGGGGACACTTACAATATATTTTACAGCTTACGATTCAAAAGGGACTTCTTATAATGGTCATCTGGTAATTACAGTCGGCAGCAGCGATGCTATTACATATACGACTTATAAAAATACCCCTGTTATCATAAATGCAGCCGATATCAGCAATGCTTTTGAAAATGCAACGGGATTTTCTCTATACTATGTCCGATTCACTCTGCCATCCGAATCCGACGGGAAGCTGTATTATAATTATACATCAGCGTCTCTATTCGATTCGGTCGTTTCAAACAATACCCGATATTATAGATACTCAACTCCTTACCTGTCCAATGTATCATTTGTCCCCTACACTGACTATACAGGATCGGTAACTCTATATTACACCGGTTATTCTTCAGACGGTTACACCTATGCCGGCACTATAACGATACTTGTAGAAGAAAACCAATCAGTCCTGTCTTACTCTACCAGTATGAGTACACCCGTATCACTGGATGTCGCTGATTTCAGCACAATGTTTACGGCTTCAACCGGATATGCATTATCATATATTAAGTTTACACAGCCTTCCGCTACTAAAGGAACACTGTATTACAACTATACATCTTCGGACAATTATGATTCTCAGGTTTCATCTACAACAAAGTATTATAAAAATTCTTCGCCTTTTATATCAAATATCTCTTTCGTTCCATACACAGGATTTACCGGAATAGTCACAATTAAATATACCGCATGCAGTACGAACGGATATTCTTACTCAGGAAATTTTACGGTTACAGTCGGCGAAGGCAACATATCAGTGAATTATATAACTTCAATGAATACGCCCATAACACTTGACGCAGCAGATTTCAACAATGAATTTTACAGCGAAACCAGTTCCTCAATTTCTTATGTCAAATTTTATCCTCCGGCTTCTTCAACCGGCAAACTCTATTATAACTATACATCGCCAACCAATTACGGTTCAGCAGTTACATCAAGTTCAAAATATTACCGCAGTTCAATTCCTTATATATCAAATATAACTTTTGTGCCTAACTCGGCTTTCAGCGGCACGGCAGAGATTAACTTCACAGCATATAGTGAGAACGGCGATTCGCTCTCTGGGGTTATGCTAATAACGGTGAACGCAAAAAATTCCGAATATTTTAGTGATGTTGATTCGAATTATTCCTGGGCTGTAGATTCTATAGATCTCTTGTATGAAAACGGAGTTATCAGCGGAACTGATTCCGGGACTTTTAGTCCTTCAAGCAATGTTTCTCGCGGCGATTTTATGCTGATGCTATATCGTGCATTTGACCTTAGCGCAACGCCAAGCGGCAGTTTTTCTGATGTAAACAAAGGTAATTATTATTACGACGCTGTAATGACTGCAAAAGCGCTGGGCATTGCAGGAGGCAGTGGCGGAAGGTTTTATCCATCTTCACCTATAACTAGAGAAGACGCAATGGTGCTTGTAATGCGAACGCTTGAGGCTACTGGGAAAACCATTTCGGGAAGCAGCAGCAATTTAAACTCTTTCAAAGATAAAGACGGCATCTCCGATTATGCCGTGGATGCTGTTTCCGCCCTTGTAAACGCCAAAGTGATATATGGTGATAACAATCTTGTTAATCCGAAAGCCAATCTCACGCGAGCTGAAATTGCCGTTATATTAGAACGTGTCTTAAGCATTAAACAATGATTATACAAATAAAAAAAGACGTCAGCTGACGCCTTTTTTATTATCCGCTTTACTTTACTAATATTTTAGTAATTTCAGCAATATACAGCATGTGATAATCTTTATCGGGATACCATTTTTCTATATCATGGCTTAAAAAACATTCAGGCTGATAATCCTGCGCAAATAATTTTTTACATATAAGCGCTATTCTAGCTTCACTAAAATATGGTGTATTCCCATCGTGTTCAAGCGTAAAACCCGATTTTTCAATTTTATTTTCATCCCGTCCGGAAACTGAACCGAAATAAGAAAGCTGCTTTTTCATTGTCTCTTCATAAAAAGTTAGCGAAAAAGTATCAGAACTATCTAGAAACTGTTTTGTATAACGCTGTGGGCGTATAACAATAAATGCAACATTTTTTCCCCACATAACGCCGAGTCCGCCCCATGACGCTGTCATGGCATTAACCTTGCCATCTTTTTCGGCTGTAACAAGCATCCAGTCCTTCCCTATAAGCTTAAAAGGGCTTTCAGAAAGCTTCTCTGGTGCCAATTCATGAAACTCAAGCATTTGCAAATTCTCCTTGTAATAATTGACTTTTTGTAATATTTTAATAGTATTATACGAATTTTCAGTTATAATATATTATTTTGTGTAATATTTTAGTTCTTCTTTCCAAAATGTTTATTGTAATTATCAATACAATCTTCAATCACTTTTAATGCATCTTTAGACCCGCCAAGTTCTTTGACGGCTGTTTCTTTTCCTTCAAGTTCTTTATAAACCGAAAAGAAATGCCGCATTTCATCAAAAATATGTGACGGCAGCTCTTCGATATCCTTATAATTATTATATGTCGGATCATTATATGGGATTGCAATAATTTTTTCATCTGATTTTCCGTTGTCAATCATTGATATTACACCAATCGGATAACATTTTACTAGGGTAAGCGGATCTAAAGATTCACTGCAAAGAACAAGAACATCAAGCGGATCGAGATCATCGCCATATGTTAGAGGAATAAAACCATAGTTCGCAGGATAATGTGTCGAGGTATGAAGTATTCTATCAAGAATTATATGTCCTGTTTCCTTATCCAGTTCATATTTTTTCTTACTGCCCTTTTCAATTTCGATAACGGCAATAAAGTCATCTGGTTTTATACGATTTTTTGATATATCATGCCAAATATTCATAAAAGCCCCCAAAAAAAGTATATTTTATATCGTATTATACATTTTATAACTGCCTTTCGTCAATTTATTCTATAATATTAAATATTTTTAAGTGGAATAATAATTGCGGAGGTGTTTCCGCATGAAAAAATTGACCGCGGTCATACTCTGTATCGTACTCGTTTTTACAATGTCTTTCGGAACATTTGCACAGGCTACAACCTATACAGTAAAATCAGGCGATACAATGTGGCTGATCGCTAAAAAATTCGAAATTGGGCTTGATGAGCTAAAAAAAGCCAATCCGCAAATCAAAAATGCAACATTGATATATGTCGGACAAAAAATCAATATCCCTGAGGGTGCACCGTTAAAGAGCGTTGAATCACAGGTATTTGATCTGGTAAACAAAGAGCGTGCAAAATATGGTCTTACTCCTTATAAAATGAACTGGGAGTTATCCAGAGTCGCAAGATTAAAATCTCAAGATATGATCAATAAGCACTATTTTTCACACACTTCTCCTACCTACGGTTCACCATTCAAAATGATGGAAAGCTTCGGTCTTCACTTTTCAGCTGCAGCTGAAAATATTGCAATGGGGCAACGTACCGCACAGGAAGTTATGAATGCTTGGATGAATTCTCCCGGACATCGCGCAAATATATTGTCAAGGTCATGCACCCAGATAGGAATTGGCGCCGCAAAATCATCAAACGGAACTTTATATTGGACTCAAATGTTTATGAAACCAGCATATTAAATTTAAGAGGGGTCAAAGCCCCTCTTTTTATTTGTAATTATAGAAACTTAAAACAGCTTTGTAGGTATTGTAAACATCAAGTTTTGATACGACTTCATAAGGTGAATGCATTCCGAGAACAGGAACGCCTACGTCTATTGTATTTACGCCAAGCTGTGCAATATATTTAGCAACTGTTCCGCCGCCGCCCTGATCGATTTTTCCAAGCTCCCCTATCTGCCATGGCACATCTTTAAATATTCGGCGGATTTTCGCAACAAGCTCAGCATTAGCGTCGGACGTATCACCTTTTCCGGCATGTCCGGTATATTTCATTACTCCTATTCCGAAGTTTAAAAAAATGCTGTTTTTTAGGTCGTATACATCTGCATAATTTGGATCAAATGCGGCAGATACGTCAGCTGACAGGCAAAGAGAATTTCTAAACATATCTCGGGCAGAAACATTCTGAGCTGCCGCAATATCCTCAAGAAAATAACTCATAAAATGAGACTGCATACCTGTAAGTCCCGTGCTGCCTATTTCTTCTTTATCAGCAAGTACACATACGCAAGAGTATTCTGGTATTTCCATATCCAACAAAGCGCGCATTGCAGGATATGCGCATACCCTGTCGTCATGTCCATACGACCCGATCAGGCTTCTATCTAGGCCTACGTCTTTTGCTTTAAATGCCGGAACAATTTCAAGCTCAGCAGACACAAGATCTAACTCTGTAATTCCATACTTTTCGTATAAAATCGACAAAATATTCAGTTTTACCTTCTCTGAAACTTTATCATCTTTAAATGGACGGCTTCCGACTAAGATATTCATGCCCTCGCCCGAGATGCCGTTCCTCATTGTCTTTTCCATCTGATCTTTTGCAAGGTGCGGTAAAAGATCGTTTAGAACGAATATAGGATCTCCTTCGTCCTCGCCGATAGTAACATTTATTATACTGCCATCTTCCAAACAAACAACCCCATGAAGTGAAAGGGGAATCGATAACCACTGATATTTCTTCAGCCCGCCGTAGTAATGCGTTTTTAAAAGGGCAGCATTGTTGTCTTCAAAAAGCGGACGCGGTTTAAGATCAAGTCTGGGAGAGTCTATATGTGCAGCTGAAATTTTTACTCCATAATCAACCGATTTCTTTCCATAAATAAAAAAGAAAGCTGACTTACCGCTATTAGACATGTATACTCTATCGCCGGCCTGATAGCGTGTGTTCTTTCCGAAAGGCTTAAAACCTTTCTTTTCAGCTTCAGAAATCAAAAAGCTAACACATTCACGCTCTGTTTTTCCGTTATCAAGAAAATTTTTATACTCACCGCAAAAAGCATATGCGCAGCTGATTTCGTCCTCCTGCATCGTCTCATAAGCATTTTTAGGGGCATACGAAAGCTTGTCCTTTAAAAGTTCTCCATCTGTTTTGTCTGACATAAAAAGCCTCCAATCTCCGTAAATAAATATTTTTATAATCACGGCTGCCGCTTTTTAGGCAAGCGACCACCTTTATTTAAATAGTTTTATTTATTACAACTAAATTATTCTTTTTTAAATCTGGATACAGAATTTTATATATTTTTTTATATAACATAACTCGCTTAATGTATTTATCTGTTTCATCATAGGGAATAGAAATAAGAGTTTTGCCGTCTTTGGAATATCGGCTGTCAGTAAGCCATTTGTCAACTCTCCCCTGACCGGCATTATAAGCTGCAAGAGCCGTCGTTTCGTCACCGTATTTACTGATTAAAAGAGAAAGATTCAGCGTCCCGTATCTAATATTTTTTTCCGGGTCGGTCAGATGTTCCTCATCAAACTCTTCAAGATCAGGCGTTTTTGAGTATAACCAGAATAATGTATCCTTTGTCAGCTGCATCAAACCTTTTGCCCCCTTACCGGAAGCGGCGTTTGGTTTAAAATTGCTTTCAGTTTTAATAACAGCAGCTATAAGCGCCTGCTCGACGCCGTACTCTTCGGCATATCTCGAGATATTATTACGGTATGATAACGGAAACATTTCGTTAGTTATATATCCATAAGCTGCAATAACTGTTATTGCAGCGGCAATAATAATTATCAGTAATTTTTTCATCGGCCACCTTTATTAAACAAGTCTTCAAGCAATTTGTCTATTTTTATTTTAAAAGATTCTTCGTCCCCATTATTCAAAATTATATAATCTGACTGTGTTTCGTAAAAGCTATCG
>JAUZPM010000080.1 GCA_030705925.1 Bacillota bacterium | reverse complement strand
TATCGCCTTAAACAGAAATACGGCGGCACTGTCAATGAAATAATCGCTTATGGACAGCAGTGTGAAGAGGAACTTTCAAATATAGAATTTGCCGATCAGAAGACTGCTGAACTTGATGAAAAATACAAAAAAGCTTTAAAGCTTCAGGAAGAAGCGGCGGAAAAGCTGTCGCAAAAAAGGAAAGAAGCTGCGTCACGCCTTGAAAAACTTATCGTTTCTGAGCTTTCCTTTCTGGAAATGCCCCGTGTCAAATTTATCGTTGACTTTATGACGCAGAATCCTGTAGTATTTAATATTAACGGAAAAGACAAAGTCACCTTCCTTATATCCGCGAATCCTGGCGAACCGCCAAAATCGCTTTCAAAAATCGCGTCAGGGGGCGAACTTTCAAGAATAATGCTTGCAATAAAAAGCATATTCAGCGGGATAGATTTGACAGGGACGCTGATTTTTGATGAAATAGACACCGGAGTAAGCGGCAGGGCGGCGGAAAAGATCGGGGAGAAAATGAAAAAGATCGCATCTGCACATCAGGTGCTTTGCGTTACGCACCTGTCACAGATTGCCGCTATAGCTGACAACCATTATCTGATAACTAAAACGGCTAAAGCCGATAATACATTTACAACCATAATGCCGCTTGACAAAGACGGCAGGATCAGCGAAATCGCACGTATGATAAGCGGCGCGGATATAACTAAGACGGCGCTTGACGCCGCGCGTGACATGCTTGAAAAGCGAAAATAAACGGGGGTTTAGAAAATGGCAATTTTTGAAGAGCTAAAAGAACGCGGCCTTATTGCGCAGACGACTCATGAGGAAGAAGTCAGGGATCTGTTAAACAATCACTCGATCACTTTTTATACGGGATTTGACCCGACGGCTGACAGCCTCCATGTAGGACATTTTTTGATTTTGGTAACAATGGCTAGGATGCAGCGCGCCGGACACAGACCTATCGCTCTGATCGGCGGCGGCACAGGAATGGTTGGCGATCCGACAGGCAGGACGGACATGCGCCAAATGATGACACCTGAAACAGTTGAATATCATTCGAACTGCTTTAAAAGCCAAATGGCGAATCTCATAGACTTTTCAAACGGCAAGGCTTTGATGCTCAACAACGCGGATTGGCTTTTAGGGCTTAATTATATAGAATTTCTGCGCGATGTCGGCATTCACTACTCTGTTAATAAAATGCTGACATACGAATGCTTTAAAACGCGTCTTGAACGTGGCCTGTCATTCCTTGAATTCAACTATATGCTGATGCAGGGATACGATTTTTATAAGCTTAATAAGAATTATGACTGCGTAATGCAGCTTGGCGGCGACGATCAGTGGGCCAATATCCTCGGCGGTATCGAGCTTATACGCCGCAAATCCGGCAAAGAGGCATACGGCCTTACATTTTCGATACTCGCGACAAGCGACGGTAAAAAAATGGGCAAAACCCAAAAAGGTGCGGTTTGGCTTGACCCGAAAAAGACGTCGCCTTTTGAATTTTATCAATACTGGCGCAATGTTGGCGACGCCGATGTCGTCAATCTTTTGAAAAAGCTGACGTTTATCCCTGTGAAAGATATAGAAAATGAATTCGGGTCTAAATCCGGACAGGAGCTCAATGCCGCAAAAGAGCTGTTGGCATACGAAGTGACAAAAATGGTGCACGGGGAGGAAGAAGCCTCACGTGTTCAGGCAGCCGCTAAATCTTTATTTGCCAATGCCTCTGTAAGCGAAGACATGCCGACTAAAGAGCTTCCGGCGGACGCATTCCAAAACGGCGAGATCGGTATCCTCGATCTGCTGACGACAACAAAGATCGTTCCGTCAAAGGGCGAAGCCAGAAGGCTTGTCGATCAGGGCGGCATCACAGTTAACGATGAAAAGGTTGAAAGCGCCCAGAAGGCATTTAATAAAACAGATTTTGGAGAAGGGTATATAATTCTGAAAAAGGGTAAGAAATCAATATTCAAAGTTAAATTATAAGAAATTATAAAAAAAGAAGGACTTGAAATATAGTCCTTCTTTTTTTGCAAGTTATTCTATAGGCATTCCTGATGATTTGAGGAGCTCTTTTGCTTTAGCGGGATCTGCTTTTGATTTATCAATTGGAAGCTTAAACATTGCATGGGGTTCTGTATAACTTTCATTAAATGAGATGTTGCCTTTGTCGTCAATTTTTAATATTTTTGAACTTGGGGGAGTGCCTGACCCCACATAAGCGGCAAGGTATATATCATGGTCGGCAAATACCTCAATATTTGAGCAGTCAAAGATGTAATATTTGACGCCGTCAGCCAAAAACCCAACATATCCGCCTCCGAGTGTCCAAGCGTTGACCTGCCAAGGCTTATAACCGGAAATAACCGGAGTCATAGAAATATCGCCTTCACTTATATCGGCGAATTTGCGGCCGTCAGAGTAGGCAAGTGAAGCAACGATATAACTTCTGTTCGGGTCTGCTTCCGGGCAATTTTGTGTAAGCTTACTGCCGCTGACTAAACCTTCAACGGTAAGATTATACTCTCCTAGTGTTTGGCTTTCATTAATGTTGACAGCTTTATTTGAGTCAAAAGCCTCAGAAAGTTTATTTTCTCCGGCATGTGAGGCGACTTCCCTTGGTGTAAGTAAAGCGTTGATTGCGAATGCTGAAAGAGCGAGCAATGCAACTAATGCCGCCGCAATAACAGTTATCCTTAATGCTTTATGAGTTTTCATTTCGTTATCCTCCTTAAGTGTTTTTCTGTCTGCAGCGCGAAGCATTGCTTCAATAGCGTCATTTTCAAAGTCTTTGCTGAATTTTACCGAATCGAAAGCGGCTTTATAATCATTTATATTCATGATTTATCCTCCTCTTCAAAAATCAGCTTTAACCGTGCCTTTGCGCGGGAAAGGCGTGTCCCGACCGTCGCTGCAGGCAGAGCAAGAATTCGGGCAATCTCCTTTATGGAGTAACCTTCGTAACAATATAGATGCAACACTGTACTGTACTTTTCAGGTAAAGACTGAACAGCAGAAAGAAGCTGCGTGGTTTCGTCTTGCGGCATTGCAAGATCATCGCAGAGAGGGATATTTTTCCTTGCTGACGACTTTAGCATATCACACGAAAGATTGATTGTTGTTCGAATAAGCCATGCTCTTTCGTGTTCTTCGCTGTGGAACGATGGAGCTTTAGTCATGAGTTTGATATAAACCTCCTGCACCACATCTTCCGCGTCAGCAGCTGACTTAAGCCGTGTCAACGCAATTCTAAGCAGCATTTGACTATACTGTGTGACAATGTGCTTTATGTATTCATCGGTACCTAATAAATACATCCATTCAACTCCCTTCATCTACAGTACGATTTAAGATGTTTTTATTTTTCAACTGGGTTAAAAATATATTTGTTTTTCTCTCGGTAAGTTTGCCTAAAGCATTAAAATAGTCGGCATTACAGCAAGATATTGCTATAGCTGCTAATTACTGAGAGATATAATCAGTATGTTACAATATTTCTTATATTCTGACAATATATTCTCTGAGTTAAGCAGGGGGGGATTACTATGAAGATTTGTGAAAAGTGCGGGGCACAAGCGGAGGATGAACTTAAAGTCTGTCAGGTGTGCGGAAATATATTTGAAAATGGCACTGCAAATGAAAAAGAAGAAAATTTGCCGAAAGCTTTAAACAAAAAAAAGAAAAGTAAACTTGCAACAATACTTTTATCAGGATTATTGTTGCTGGTCGCTGCGTTTGTGATAATAGGCGTTCTTAAAATTAAAGATAGCTCCGCAGTAATGGGTAATGTGGCAAATATGCAGCCTAAGACTGTTTCACAGGAGCCAACTCAAATTAGCGATAATGACACGGATAAAAGTTCAGTTCCTGAAGCTGTGCCTAAAGAAACCCAGCCGAAAGAGCAGTCAACAGAGTCCAAGCCCGCGGCTAAAGACAGCGTGAAAAAACCTGTTATAACTGCTATAGACTTGTCCCAGAAAACAACATCGTGGGAATCTGAAGTAGGCGGTAAAACTCAAATATCTTATGCTATTACGCCGATAAAAGTTCCAGAAAGTGATTTAAAGGTCGTAAGCGCGAATGCCGATGTTGCAAAAACGGCTCTTGCCAGTTTTAAAGAGGTAAGCGGGAAAATAATATTAACCGTATCTTTAACTGCTGAAAAAGTTGGTGAAACCACTGTTTATGTAAAGTCTACTGACGGGTCTGTGTCAAGTGCGGGATTCAAAGTAAGTGTTATTAATAAAAAAGATTCGGTTAAGAAGCCGGGCGACACTGTGTATATAACGCCTACCGGCAAAAAATATCATTACAGTGAAAAATGTGCTGGTAAAAATGCTATTGCAACCACACTTGACGAGGCAAAGAAAAAAGGTTTGCAGCCATGCGGAAAATGCGTTAATTGATGTGTGATCTAAAAAACGTATACGTATAAAAAGAGAGGTGATAAGCCTCTCTTTTTTTAGGCACAAACTTTATTTGTATTGCAGCAGCAGTTTTGAATACTTATCTACTTGTTTGTCTATTTCTTTAAAATTCATGTTTGGTATGTAATATGATTCGAGTTTTTCATGTATTTTATTTGCCTGTGCAAGCGACTCGATCGCTTCTTCCATAATCAGATCTGTCGCCTTTGCATTGAATCTGAGCCTTATCTTATAATGCTTTAGACCTTCCATATCCACAAAACGCCTTATATGGATGCAGCGGTAATATTCACCGTCATACGGGCTGGTGTCATTTGATACTATAACCGCAATGCTGCGCTCAGGGAAGAATAGCGCATCGATATCACGATCAGGCGCCTGGAAATTATAATATACTTCCGCGTCATAGCCAATGGCGGTGATCGATGACATAATTTCGCCCATAAGAATCGGAGCAAGCCCGTACAGATCTTTAATAATAAACACCTTTTCGGCACGTGCCGCAAGTTCTGACTCAAACCCGATTATACCGCTTGATGTTATGTTTCTTATAATGCGTTTTGTTATTACAGCCTTTTTATCCTTCTGTTTAAAAAATTTATCTGTAAAGCCCATTGCATAACTTGACAGCTTTTCAATATTTAAAAAGCTGAATGCTGCCGCGTATGTATCAGATGATATCTGTTTTGCGGCTGAAAGGTATTTACAGACTTTGGCGTAAAATGTTTTTATCTCTGAGTTTAAAGAAATAATCATTTCCTTGTTTTCCCTTATTTTGGGTGCATCCCAATATTCCCCCAGATTTATTATCTCTTCTACTGCCGCCGGATAGACTGGATCTATCACGTGCGGAGCAGTGCCATCTACTATCGCACACTTGATTGAAGGAAAGTATACACCGTCAAGCGATTTTGGATCGCTTCCACAATGTATAAGATGATAGGGTATACCCTCTGACGCAAGATTATCTGCGATATGTTTCATGAATGAGGATTTGCCTGTTCCGGGGCCGCCTTTTAAAACATACACCCGGTTGGCTGTTTTCAAATCAATAAGATAGCTATAGTATGAGAAAAAACCCTCCGGCGAATTGGTTCCCAGAAAATAACGTGGAATCACGTAATTCATAATGGAGCCTCCTTAGCGTGCTATACTACATTCTATCCTTTTTTGAAAAAAGTGTGACTGTAAGCGAAAATATAAAACAAAAAATGGCCATTTATTTGTGATAAAATAAAAATATCGGCATGACCGGAAAATCAAATCAACGGTCATACCGAAAAAATCACTTTGTCTATAACTCAGAGGCTTTCCGTTTAATTTCTTTAAAATCTAAAAATGTATCGCCTTTTTTTGAACTGTCATATATCAGCGCGGCAGGGTGAAACGTTGCCATAATATCATAATCAGGCATTGTAAACCATTTTCCCCGTTCGTGCGTTATCTGAAAGGATGAATGGATGAGCCTTTTTGCCGATATCCTGCCTAGGCATACAACTACTTTAGGTTTGATTATATGTATTTGTTCAAAGAGATAGGGGATACATGCGTCTTCTTCATCCGCAAGGGGATCACGGTTTTGCGGAGGGCGGCATTTTACAATATTAGCGATGTATATGTCGTTTCGGGACAGATCGACGGCGTCAAGCATCCGTTCGAGCAGTTTACCGGCAGCGCCTACAAACGGCACGCCGGTCTCGTCCTCGTTTTTTCCGGGAGCCTCACCGACAAACATTATATCTGCTGTTTCACTGCCTGTGCCAAAAACGACGTTGTTCCTTGTTTCACAGAGCCGGCATTTCCGGCAGGATAGACATCCTTGTTTTATATCTTCAAGCATTTTTATACCTCCATTGTTTAAATAGATTATATATAAAATCGGTGGCTAAATAAATACAAAATTAATAAAAAAACGACAGGAATTTTCCTGCCGTTTTTGATATATAAATATTTTAAACGAGCAAGTCTGTAAGCCGAGTTCTGTCTTGAACAATCATCTATCTAAGACTGCGCGTTGCCACGCAGTTCATGCCGCCAACTCGGAAATTGCATCGGGCAAATGCCGGCCGTAAGGCCGCTTCCTGTCTGGCGTTGCTTCAAATTGGGTTTACAAGGCTGCATGGTCACCCATGCACCGGTGAGCTCTTACCTCGCCGTTTCATCCTTACCGCGAAAACGCGGCGGTATAATTTCTGTTGCACTTTCCCTAAAGTCGCCTTTGGTGGGCGTTACCCACAATCCTGCCCTGTGAAGCTCGGACTTTCCTCATCCCTGATAAGGGGACGCGACTGCTCAACTTGCTCGTCATAATATTTTAACCTACAATGTTAATAAAGTCAAACATTATAGTTATAATTGAAAAATTCTCATAAATAAGATATAATGATATTTAAAGTTTTATTTTGGGCTCGGAGGCAAATATGAACAGTGACCTTAAAAAGTTTTACGAAAAGATAAGGAATAAGCGTGTGACGGTGCTTGGTATCGGAGTCAGCAACCGTCCCCTGATCCAGATGCTGGTTAAACACGGCGCCCGCGTTACCGCCTGCGACAAGTCTGACGCCGAGCATCTGGGAAGTTTATATGAAAACCTTTCTGACCTTGGCGTTGAAATGTGCCTTGGTCCTAATTATTTAAGCGCTATAGACGCTGACATCATATTTAAAACACCGGGGATGAGGATAGACCTTCCGGAACTTAAAGAGGCGGCTGACCGCGGCATTGAGATAACAAGCGAAATGGAGGTCTTTTTCGATCTGTGTCCATGCAAAATCGTTGCAGTTACGGGAAGCGACGGAAAGTCGACCACAACGACACTTATTTCTGAGATGCTTAAGGCTCAGGGTTATACCGTTCATCTCGGGGGCAATATAGGAAGACCGCTTTTGCCGATCATTGATGAGATAATGCCTGATGATTTTGCCGTTGTTGAGCTGTCAAGCTTTCAGCTTCATACAATGAAAAAAAGTCCCGATGTCGCAGTTGTAACGAATGTTACTCCTAACCATCTGGATATGCATAAGTCTATGGAGGAATATATCAGCGCAAAAGAAAACATACTAAAATATCAGGATGGAAACGGACTGCTTGTAGTAAACTATGATAATGATATAACTCGGGGCTTTGGCGCAAGCGGCAGGGGGCGTGTCTTATATTTTTCTTCAAGACAGCGTGTCGAAAACGGCGCATTCTATGAAAATGGGATGCTGTTTATAAGCAAAAACGGGAAAGCCGAACCTGTTCTTAACCGTGTCCAGATTGCGCTTCCTGGCGATCATAATGTTGAAAATTACATGGCGGCTATTCTCGCAGTTTTAGATTTTGTGAAAATGGACGCTGTTGAGAAGGTTGCTGAGGGCTTTAAAGGCATCGCCCACAGGCTTGAGTTTGTGCGTGAGCTTGAGGGAGTCAAATATTATAACGATTCTATTGCTTCTAGCCCTACGAGGACTATTGCCGGTCTGCATTCTTTCGAGCAGAAGCTGATACTTATCGCTGGCGGATATGACAAGAAAATCCCATTTGATATTTTGGGCGAAGAGGTAAACGATCATGTCAAATGCCTTCTTCTTATAGGAAATACTGCTGAAAAAATTTACACTAGTGTTGTAAAGGCGCAAAACTTTAAAGAGGGCAGACTTCCTATAATCAAATGCGAAAGTCTTGCGGCTGCGGTCAAAATTGCAAAGAAAAATGCCCATGAAGGCGATATTGTAGTTCTTTCTCCGGCATGCGCGAGTTTCGATAGTTTCAAAAATTTCGAAGAGCGGGGAAATGCCTTTAAAAATGCAGTAAATATGCTGTGAAAAAGAGATATTTATTAACATAATGTTGATATTATGTCAACCAGAGATTAAATTACGGCGCAACGCTTGCCGATAAAGCGGTAACCGCGTTATTGAAATAACATATTAACACGGAAACGGAGCTTAAAATGGAATTGAAAGAAATCCTGTTTTCACTGTCATCAGCTTTCGGAGTGTCAGGCAGAGAAAACAGCTT
>JAUZPM010000079.1 GCA_030705925.1 Bacillota bacterium | reverse complement strand
CTCGATCCAGAGAAGATTTTCGTCGTTTCCATCATGCCCTGCACAGCCAAGAAGTTCGAGGCTTCACGTCCAGAGCAGAAGGTGAACGGCGTTCGCACGATAGATGTCGCTCTTACGAGCCGTGAGTTTGCAAAACTCATCAATAGAATGGGCGTTCGCTTCAATGAGCTTGCTGATGAAGAATTCGACGCTCCGTTCGGCATTGCTTCCGGCGCAGGTCATATATTCGGCGCAACCGGCGGCGTTATGGAGGCTGCTCTCCGTACTGTTGCCGAGGTCGTTGACAAAAAGCCGCTTGAAAAGCTTGAGTTCAATGACGTCAGAGGCGTTGAAGAGGACATAAAAGAGGCGACATATAAGATAGGCGGCATGGATATTAATGTTGCCGTTGCCTCTGGTCTTGCCAATGCCAAGAAACTGCTTGAAAAAGTTGTAAGCGGTGAGAAACAATATCATTTTGTAGAGATCATGGCTTGCCCAGGCGGCTGTGTAAACGGCGGCGGACAGATCATTCAACCGTCCAGCGTTACTAATTATATTGATGTAAGAGTTGAACGCGCTAAAGGTCTTTATAAAGAAGACAGCGGAATGACTCTTCGCAAGAGCCATGAGAATCCCGTTGTCAAAGAACTTTACGATTCATATTTTGGTGAACCGGGAAGCCACAAGGCTCATCATATCCTGCATACTTCTTATTCAAAAAGAAATAAATATTAATTTTATAAAAGCTGTGTGAATTATCACACAGCTTTTTTCTTGTATAATATGCTGTTTTTTGCATGAAAAAATCATAAGTATTTTACAATAAATCGATAAATAATCATTGTAAATGTAATTGTAGAATGGTTCGCGGTATGCTATAATATATCATTAATATGCGTCGTTATGCAAATTCATGCAAACCGGTGCAGACGGTGTTTGGGGGGAAAATAATGTCTTTTCGTCAAAAGGATCTCTTGGGGCTTCGCGATCTTCCGCCTGATGATATAAGGCAGATTCTGCACAGTGCTGAAACTATGCGCTTTGTCGTAAATCAGCCGATCAAACGCGCGCCGCATCTGCTCGGTAAGAGTATAGTAGAGCTTTTTTATAAGGAAAGCACAAGGACGCGTCTGTCTTTTTCTCTGGCGACTAAGTATATGCAGGGCACGATGTCTTCCGTCTCGTTTGAGGACAATGAGAATCCCCGTGAAAGCCTTGTTGAAATCGCTAAAACGCTTGACCGCATGGGTGCGGATACAATAATTATACGTCATCCGATGTCAGGCGCGGCAGAGCTTGCGGCTCGAAATGTCCGCTGTTCGGTAATCAACGCCGGAGACGGCTTCAACGAGCATCCGACGCAGGCGCTTGTTGACTTGTTCACGATATTACAGCATAAGGGACACATTGCCGGTCTGCGTGTCGCAATAGTAGGTGACATAATGCACAGCAGAGTCGCAAAAAGCAATATATACGGTCTTACAAAACTCGGCGCCAAGGTTTCTGTCGGCGCTCCGGCAACTCTTCTCCCGTCTGGGCTTGAAAGGCTCGGCGTTGAAGTTTTCAGCACTCTGCAGGAGGCAATAATTGACTCTGACGTTGTGATGGTCGTTCAGGTAAAGGAAGAGATGCTGAAAGAACTGCGTGTCCCGTCCAAGGGCGAATACGGGCGCTTTTTCAGTGTGAACGACGAGCGTATGAAAATCGCAAAACCCGATGCGGTTTTTCTCCATTCTGGTCCAATCATCAAGGGCGTCGAGGTTTCATCCGATATCATAAATTCCCCCTGTTCACTTGTCGAAGAACAGGTGACAAACGGCGTCGCTGTTCAGATGGCAATACTTCATATGTTTTCAAAAAGGGTTGGTGCAAATGAAATTACTTATTAAAAATGGGTTTGTAATTGATAAAAGCGGCGATCTTTTTGGAAAATATAACATTCTTATTGAAGACGATAAGATATTCGATATCACACCTGACGATATAAGTGAGGAGATCGCTACAGAGGTCATCGATGCGGAAGGTCTTATTGTGGCGCCCGGGCTTGTAGATATGCACTGTCACCTGCGCGAGCCTGGTTTTGAACGTAAGGAGACTATCGCCACGGGAAGCCGCTCTGCGGCGGCAGGCGGTTTTACAACGATTGCATGTATGCCGAACACCAATCCTGTAATAGATAATAAAACGGTCGTGGAATATGTTTTGAGCCAGGCTAAAACCAATGCGGTCATAGATGTATACCCGATCGGCGCAATAACTAAAAATCTTGAAGGCAAATGCCTTGCCAGCATAGGCGAGATGAAGTTTGCCGGCATCGTCGCGATTTCAGACGACGGGCGCCCTGTCATGGACTCGAACATAATGAAAAACGCTATGGTCTATGCAGCATCCTTCGACACGCCTGTGATCTCACACTGCGAGGATACAAACCTTGTGTGCGGCGGGGTAATGAATGAGGGATATTACAGCACAATAATGGGGCTTCGCGGTATTCCGGCATCGGCTGAAGAGGCAATGATCGCCCGCGACCTTGTTCTTGCACGCAGCCTGAACATTCCTATCCATATCGCTCATGTCAGCACCAGAAACGGAATACAGATAATCCGTGAGGCAAAGGCGGCGGGGGTGCTGGTCACATGCGAGACCTGCCCGCACTATTTCTCGCTTACACATGAGGCTGTGCTGGGATATAACACCGCGGCAAAGGTCAACCCTCCGCTTAGAAGCAGTGACGATGTTGCTGCCGTTATCGAAGGCCTCTGCGACGGCACGATAGACGTAATAGCGACCGACCACGCTCCTCACGACCCGGAGAGCAAGAACTGTGAATTTGACCGCGCCGCAAGCGGAATGGTCGGGTTTGAAACTGCGCTCTCTCTTGGCATAACAAACCTTGTCAAAACTGGAAAGATGGAGCTTAGTGATCTTTTATATAAAATGACTGCAAAGCCGGCGGACATTCTGCGCCTTAATAAAGGCAGGCTTTGCGAAGACGGCGCCGCCGACATCGTTATATTCTCCGAGGACGAAAAGCGGACGGTCAAAGCCGAAAAATTACAAAGCAAGTCTAAAAATACGCCCTTTGACGGCAAAGAGCTTTACGGCGCAGTGAAATATACAATCTGCGGCGGAAAAGTGGTCGTTTCACAGGGTGAGTTAGCATAAAAAATAATCAAAGAGAGGGAATATATGTCGATCGATAAGCTGATAGAAAAAATAATTGACAAACAAAATCCGACCGTTGCGGGGCTTGACCCGCTGCTGTCCTACATACCGGAGCATATTTTGGAAGAGGCGAAAAACAGCTCTGACGATCCGTTTACATGTGCCGCAAATGCACTGCTCAGCTTCAATAAGGGGCTTATTGACGAGCTTTGCGACATCGTGCCGGCGGTGAAGCCGCAGTCGGCTTATTATGAACTCTATGGCTGGCAGGGCGTCCGCGCTTACCATGAAACTGTTGCTTATGCCAAAAGCCGTGGGCTGTATGTTATCGGGGATGTCAAGCGCGGCGACATCGGTTCGACTGCTGAGGCTTACGCAAAAGGACATATTGGTGAGACTGATATATTCGGGAAAAGCTATAGAGCTTTTAACGAGGATGCAGTCACAGTCAATCCCTATCTGGGCACAGACGGCATAGACCCCTTTTTAAAACTGTGCAGTGACAGGATGATCTTCATCTTAGTCAAAACCTCGAATAAATCTTCAGGCGAATATCAGGACAGGATTTCTGACGGCAAAACGCTGTATGAGCTCGTTGCTGAGAACGTTAAGAAGTACGGCGAAACGCTTATGGGCAAATACGGTTACAGCGCCGCTGGGGCTGTTGTCGGCGCGACATACCCAAAACAGCTCGCGTCACTGCGTGAACAGTGCCCATCCACCTTCTTTCTTGTCCCGGGATACGGGGCACAGGGGGGCGGCGCTTCCGACGCTGCGGCTGCCTTTGACAAACGCGGGCTCGGCGCTGTCGTAAATTCCTCGCGCGGCATAATGTGCGCTTGGAAGAAAGAAAATTGCCACGGCAAAGACTTTGCCAAAGCCGCCCGCCGCGAAGCGATAAGAATGAAAGAAGACCTGCTTTCCGTTTTGGGCGGCAGGATAACATATTGATCTTGACATAGTTATTTTGATATAGGAGTGAAACAATGAAAGCATTTCTTTGTCTGTCTGACGGAACTGTGTTTGAGGGGCAGTCTCTCGGCGCTGTCGGCGTTACAGTCGGCGAAACGGTATTCAACACTGGAATGACCGGATACCAGGAGGTGCTGACCGACCCGTCTTATTACGGTCAGATAATCACAATGACATACCCCATTCAGGGGAATTACGGTATAAATGACGAGGACGGAGAGTCACTCAAGGCATGGGGCAAGGGGTTCATCGTGCGTGAAAGCTGTGATGCCCCGTCAAACTTCCGCAAAACCGGAAAACTCGATGAATACCTTAAAAAGCAGGGCATTATCGGCATAATGGGCATAGACACCCGCGCCGTTACAAGGAAGATACGTGAACAGGGCGTTATGAACGGCGCCATTGTTTCGGGCGACGATGCGGAAAGCCTTATCAAGTCTCCGGAACTCATGGATAAAATAAATTCTTATGTAATAACCGGCGCTGTGGATGCTGTCACCTGCAAAAAGGCAGAGGTTTTTGAGCCGGAAGGCGAAATGCTTAAAAACGTTGCTCTTTATGACTTTGGATATAAACACAACATACTGCGCTCTCTTTTAAAGCGCGGCTGCCGTGTGACGCTTTTGCCTGCCGACACCAGCGCGAAGGAAGTTTTAAAAGGCGGGTATGACGGCATTATGCTTTCAAACGGCCCCGGAGACCCGGCTGAAAATACCGCAATAATATCTGAGCTTAAAAAACTTAGAAAAAGCGGGCTGCCCATTTTCGGCATATGCCTTGGGCATCAGCTTATGGCGCTTGCGGCGGGTGCAAAAACAGAAAAACTGAAATACGGTCACCGCGGCGCAAATCACCCCGCTCTTGATATCGAAAAAGACAGGACATATATAACAAGCCAGAATCATGGCTACGCTGTGGTTGCTGATACTCTTCCAAAGGACATTTGCAAGCTGAGTTTCGTAAACGTAAATGACAACACGGTCGAGGGCGTGAGATATTTCGACGCGCCTGTCTTTACGGTGCAGTTTCACCCGGAGGCCTGCCCCGGTCCGCAGGATACAGGGTATCTGTTTGACGAATTTATGAAGCTGATGGAAGGAGAAAAAACATGCCGCTGAATAAATCAATCAAAAAGGTTATGGTCATCGGCTCAGGCCCTATCATAATAGGTCAGGCCGCTGAGTTCGATTATGCCGGAACACAGGCCTGCCGCTCTCTGAAAGAGGAGGGGCTTGAGGTCGTTTTGGTAAACTCTAATCCTGCCACGATAATGACAGACAAAGACATGGCGGACAAAGTGTATATCGAGCCGCTTAATGTCGATTTTTTGAAAACAATAATAAAGAAAGAAAATCCCGACAGCCTACTCCCGACGCTCGGCGGGCAGACCGGTCTTAACCTGGCTATGGAGCTTGCTGAAAGCGGCTTTCTTGAAGAGCAAGGGGTTCGCCTGCTCGGCGCTAACCCTGTAACGATAAAAAAAGCAGAGGATCGAGAGGCTTTCCGCGAGACGATGATGGAAATCAATGAACCGATCGTTCCATCAGGCGTCGTTGAAAATGTCGAGGATGCTTTAAAACTTGCCGAAGAAATCGGCTATCCGGTTATTGTGCGCCCGGCATATACGCTTGGCGGCACGGGCGGCGGCATTGCAGATGATCCGGAGATGCTTGCCGATATCGCCAAAAACGGTCTGCGTTACAGCCGTGTGGGTCAAGTTCTGATCGAGCGCTGTATAGCGGGCTGGAAAGAGATCGAATACGAGGTCATGCGTGACGCAAAAGGCAATGTCATCACCGTTTGTAACATGGAAAACTTTGACCCGGTCGGAGTACATACCGGAGATTCCATAGTCGTCGCGCCTTCTCAAACCCTTGCTGATAAGGAATATCAGATGCTGAGAAGCTCAGCTTTAAACATAATCACAGCTCTTGGCATCGAGGGCGGCTGCAACGTTCAGTTTGCGCTTCACCCTGAAAGCTTTGAATATGCGGTAATCGAGGTAAACCCAAGAGTATCGCGTTCTTCTGCTCTCGCTTCAAAGGCGACAGGTTACCTAATCGCAAGAGTTGCGTCTAAAATCGCTGTCGGCTACAGCCTTGACGAGATTCCGAACGTTGTAACGGGCAAGACTATGGCATGTTTTGAGCCAACGCTAGATTACTGCGTCGTTAAATTCCCGAAATGGCCTTTCGATAAATTCGTATACGGCAAGCGCACTTTAGGCACGCAGATGAAGGCGACTGGCGAGGTCATGGCGATCGCCAACAATTTCGAGGCGGCACTGATGAAGGCTGTCCGTTCTGCAGAAATCCACTGTACTTATGTCAAACTCAAAAAGCTCGACAAGTTAAGCGATGAAGAGATTTACAATAAAATCAAGGATATAGACGACGAGCGTCTGTTCGTTGTTGCCGAGGCAATGCGCCGCGGCGTGACAGCATCCGAGATACATGAGATCACAAAGATAGATATGTGGTTTTTAGACCGCATAAACAACCTCTTGGAGATGGAAAAAAGGCTTAAAGCTGAAAAGCTTACAGACGAGCTGTATGAAGAGGCAAAGCGCCTTTCATTCCCGGACACTGTAATTACAGAGCTGTCGGGGCAAAAGCCTCCCTATTTCAAGCGCAACAGCTTTAAGATGGTTGATACCTGTGCCGCAGAATTCGAGGCGCAGACGCCATATTACTATGCGACAAGAGACGCAGCCTGTGAGGCTCGCCCGTCAAATAAGAAAAAGCTTGTGGTTTTCGGCTCCGGCCCGATACGCATAGGTCAGGGCATCGAGTTCGACTATTGCAGTGTTCACGCTGTGTGGGCTGCAAAACAGTGCGGGTACGAGGCTATCATCGTCAATAACAACCCTGAAACCGTTTCGACTGATTTTGACACCTCTGATAGACTATATTTTGAGCCTTTGACTTATGAAGACGTGCGTTCAGTCCTTGAGGTCGAAAAGCCGGATGGGGTTATCGTTCAGTTCGGCGGTCAGACGGCGATTAAGCTTGCAAAAGACATCGATGAGTCGGGTGTTCCGATAATCGGCACACCTGCGTGGAGCATCGACGCCGCAGAGGACAGGGAAAAGTTCGATAAGATTTTATCAGAATGCAATATCCCGCGTCCGGCAGGAGATACTGTATTTACAACTGAAGAGGCAATAAAAGCCGCAAACGAGCTTGGTTATCCTGTCTTGGTGCGCCCCTCCTATGTCCTTGGCGGCCAGGGAATGGCTATCGCGCACAGCGATGAGGATACAAAAGAGTTCATGGAAGTCATAAACCGGGTAAAACAGGATAATCCGGTGCTGGTTGATAAATACCTTATGGGCAAGGAACTTGAGGTCGACGCTATCTGCGACGGCGAGGATATCCTTATCCCCGGAATCATGGAGCATGTAGAGCGCGCCGGCATCCACTCGGGCGACTCGATTTCTGTTTATCCGACACAGACGATTTCGTCAAAGCTTAAACAGACCATGGTCGACTACACAAATAAGCTTGCAAAATCGTTGAAAGTTGTCGGGCTCGTCAACATCCAGTTTGTCATATATAATAACGAAGTCTATATAATCGAAGTAAATCCCCGTTCATCAAGAACGGTGCCTTATATTAGCAAGGTGACCGGCGTTCCGATGGTAGATCTTGCGACACGCTGTATGCTCGGCGCAAAACTGCGCGATCTCGGTTACGGCACGGGACTTTATCCGGAAGGGGACTATGTCGCGGTCAAGGTGCCGGTATTTTCCTTTGAGAAACTCCACAACGTCGATACCCAGCTTGGCCCTGAAATGAAGTCGACAGGCGAGGTTTTGGGTCTTGCACACACCTTCAAAGAGGCGATCTATAAAGGTCTTGTCGCCGCAGGCTTTAAAATGAAGCGTAAAGGCGGAGTACTTGTCACTGTAAAAGACAGCGATAAGTACGAAATAATCCCGGTTATAGAGAAATTCCAGAGGATGGGCTTTGAGATTTACGCAACGGGCAACACCGCAAGGATATTAAATTACAATATGCTGCCGACAAACGCTGTTCGCAAATGGCACGAGCCTGCGCCGAACATTGAAACTCTGCTTGAAAGCGGCAAGATCGACTATGTCATAAGCACATCGTCAAAAGGCCGCATCCCGACCAAAGACGGCGTAAGAATCCGCCGCAAAGCGGTTGAACGCTCGATACCATGCCTTACGTCGGTAGATACCGCAAGCGAGCTTGTAAACTCACTGCTTATGAACTTTAAGACAGAAGACCTTGAAATGGTCGACATCACAAAAATTTAGGCGGTAAAAAAATGCAAAAAACTGTTGAACAATGCAAGGTGCTCGGTGCTGAGAGGCTTAGTGAAACCATTTACAGCCTGAAATTTTCATGCAGTTATGCTGAAAATGTGCTTCCGGGTCAGTTTTTAAATATTGCCTGCGGCGACGG
>JAUZPM010000078.1 GCA_030705925.1 Bacillota bacterium | reverse complement strand
TTGTAAAGGGCTGCGATTTTTTCACCGCGTGCTCAAAAGCATACAGATAGATTTCGCGCAGAGCCCGCTCATCAACCGCCGCGTCTATATTCATGCGCAGGGTCTCCTGACTGTTGACGGCGTAATGCTTTAAAGAAGTACCTATGCCCTTCTTCTGCATACCGTCAATATACTCTGCCGCATACTCTCCCGCTAAATAGGGGTCTTCGGAAACATACTCAAAGTTTCTGCCGCACAGAGGGGACCTCTTTACATTCACAGCCGGCCCCAGTACGACGTCTATATCCTGTTCAATTGCCTCCTGCGCGATGGCCTGCCCCATGCGGCTAAAAAGCTCGCGGTTAAAGGAGCAAGAGGTAAGTGCCGCCGGCGGAAAACAGGTAGCAGGCACGCTTTCGTTGATGCCTATGTCGCCCTTTTCCTCAATCTCTTTTTTACGCAGCCCGTGCGGGCCATCCGAAGTGCGGACACTGGGGATAGAAAGCCGCTCAATGGGTTCTGTCTGCCAAGAATCCGCTCCCATGCAAAGACGTGCTTTTTCTTCCAATGTGAGTTCTTTAAGCAGTGTTTGAATATTCATATGCTCCCCCCTAACGAATCTACCCTTATTTTACCAATAAAACGGCACGAATGAAATAGCCCCGTCAGGATTATTTGAGCAAAAGAAAAGGCTGCAATCGCTATCATCGAATGCTCGCTCATATGATGAGAATATTAATCTAGCTTGTCCTAAGAATATCCGTGGTAGAATAATTATTATTTCTTTAGCGTATTTGACCATCGGACAATTTCTGATATAATTTACTATATAATGATGGAGTAACAAAACATTGAAAGATATTATTAATACAAAGGAGATTGCACTATGTCAATCATAAAAAAGCTGAAAATGAGTTTGCTTCCACCCTCATCAAACTCATTTCATGCTGCCGTTACTGAGCAGAGAATAAAAGCTGAAGAACTAAACGCTCTCATAACAGATGAGCAGCGAGCGGTGACAGAACTTAAACAACAAGTTTTACAGCAAATAAATGAGATGCTCGACCAAAACAAAAATTTGCTAACAAAAGTTGACGAGATAAATTTGCTCTGTGGCTCAAGGAATCTTCTGGAGAGCATTGAACAGTTTGTAACAGTTTCTATACTACATCAAAAAAGTTTTGCCGGTTATAAAAACAAATATAGTGGTCATACAGTTGTTTTATGCGGAGCTGGTGAATCACTAAGTTATTATGAACCCATAGAAGGCGCCATTCACATAGCAGTGAACCGTGCTTTCTTACTGAACAAGGTCAAATTCGATTATATTTTTTCTCAGGACTTTCGAGGAATTTCACATATTCAACAAGAACTAAAAGAATACGAAGGAAACAATTGTGTAAAGTTTTTCGGGTATCAAAACGGCAATATATCTGAGATTCCGGAATCATTTGCCATGGAATGCAACGCGGTAAGGTTCTATACAGATATCGGTATAGGTGTGGATAATGATTTCGCACGAAATATAACGAATAGCAAATTCGCAGTCGATATTCTTACAACACCACTTGGTAATTTTTGGTCTTCTATTTTTCCGCCTCTCCAATTTATACTTTATACCCATCCTAGCAAAATATACATTGTTGGCTGCGACTGCATAGGTGGACACTTTGATAACAGGAAACAGACCGATCAGGAGATTGAACAGCATAAAGAGGAAATCCTCATCAACTGGAGTACCAACGGTAAAATAAATCCTCAATTGCTACAGCATTGGCAGGGTCTAAAAGATTTTGCCAATCGGTACTACCCTGACACTGAAATAGTCTCTATAAATCCACTCGGGCTTAAGGGCCTTTTTGTTGATGAGTATACCGATAACTTTATTCGCGGTCAGAATAGCAGTCCCCTTTAATTACTTACAGCTGGAGGATTTCAAAGTTATGAAAATCATAGGAGTAATACCTGCGAGATATAAGTCAAGTCGATTTCCCGGAAAACCACTTGTGGATATCTTAGGAAAACCTATGCTTTGGTGGGTATATCAACAGTGTTTAAAGGTACCAGAGTTTTCTGAAATATATGTTGCAACGGACGACACAAGAATAGAGGAAATGTGTAAAAAATATAATATGCAGGTTATTATGACTTCTGATCAACACAAAACTGGATCCGACCGAGTAGGTGAAGTAGCAACGAAGTTGGATGGTGATTTGTTTGTGAATATACAAGGTGATGAACCTGTAATAGAGCCACAAATGATACAACAGTTAATTGGAATTTTTGAAGAAGAAGCTGTTTATTTTGGTTCTTTAAGAAAAGAAATAACTGATCAAAAAGAGATCACCTCATTTAGTACAGTAAAAGTTGTGGTTGATAAGAACGATGACGCATTATATTTTTCTCGTAGTGTAATTCCTTCAAATATAAAAGATGGAAATCTTGCAAAAGTGTTCCGTCATGTTGGTATTTACGCGTATAAAAAAGACTTTTTATTGAAATTTGTAAATATGGATCAGACTGAGCTGGAATTGGGGGAAGGAGTAGAGCCACTACGTGCAATAGAGAACGGCTATAAGATTCGCGTGAGAGAGACGAAGTTTGAAAGTATTGGTGTTGATCTTCCAGAGCATGTTGCAGATGTAGAGAAAAAGTTAATAAACAGGGATGAATGTAAATATTCACATAAAGTTGCAAAGAGGTAACGATATGAATCATGTCAAATTGTTAGACTGTACACTTCGTGACGGCGCTTATCTCGTCGATAAAAAATTTGGAATAAATGTCATTAATGGAATAATTAACGGTCTTCTCGAAGCTAAGGTAGATATCATTGAAATTGGATTCCTTCAAGATGAGGGCGCCGAAGTTGGGAAAACAATATTTCGTAATAGCATGGAAGCTGCCAGATTCGTACCTTCAAAAAAGGGAGATACCATTTTCACTGTACTTGCAGACTACAGTCGTTATTCCATTACAAACCTCGATAAATATACTGGGGTTTCCTTTGATGGGGTGCGTGCCTGTTTTTTTAAACAAGAACGTTTTGATGCTTTTGATTTTTTTCGTAGCATTAAAGATAAGGGCTATAAGTTGTTTATTCAACCGGTTGATATTTTAGGTTACACTGATTCTGAATTGCTAGAATTTATAACCATTATTAACGATATTGAACCTTATTGTTTTTCAATAGTTGATACTTTTGGTTCCATGTACGAGGATGATCTTCAGCGAATATTTAGCCTTATCGATCATAATCTTTCTTCGAACTGCCGCATTGGGTTTCACTCTCATAATAATCTTCAGATGTCATGTGCGTTATCGCAAGCTTTCGTTAGAATGACTTTTGGAAAACGGAATGCTATAGTGGATTCAACTATTTCGGGAATGGGCCGTGGCGCTGGAAATACACCCACTGAGTTGATATCACAATATTTAGTTTCACAGTGGGGGTACAGTTATGATATTGATTCCATACTTGATTTGATAGATAGCTATATGGATAACCTGCGTACCAAATGTACATGGGGGTATTCCACTCCTTTCTTTATAGCAGGAATGTATAATGCTCACGTAAACAATGTCACATATCTCATGCAGAAAAACAGTGTTCGTTCAAAGGATATCAGATTTATTTTAAACAGTATTGATGCTTCAACAAGGAAAAGATACGACTACAATCTTTTGGAATCAGCCTATCTTCATCAAACAACTACCAATATTGATGACAGCCTTGCTATTAACCGGTTGAAAAACGAGTTGGGTGGACGTAATATCGCAGTAATAGCCCCAGGCGGAAGTATAAAAGCTGCCATGGATACAATAATTCGATATATTGAACAGCACAACGCTATTGTAATATCTATAAACTTTTTGCCCAATGCCGTACGTTCCGATTATCTCTATATGAACAACATAAAGCGATATAGTAACTGGCCGGATTTGTCCAAAATAGATATTAAAAGGATATTTACATCAAACATTATGCAGGAAGCGAAAAATCAGGAGTACATAATATCATTTAACAGGTTGATTAAATGCGGGTGGGAACATATGGATAATTCCACAATCATGTTGTTACGTCTGCTTGACCAAATAGACGTCGCCTCAATTGGCATCGCAGGGCTTGACGGCTTCACATACGGAAATTCTGGCATTAAGAACTATGCCGATGGCGACATGGAACTTGCGAGTATCACAGAAAATCCGATGGAGCTAAATCGGGAAATTGAGACAATGCTGAATGATTTTATGAAAACAAAGAGGAAAACGCTTTCTATCAATTTTATTACATAATCACGTTTTGAGAGAAATGATACGAATGAGAAATAACATTAAATTATTTGTGATGGATGTTGATGGCACGCTTACAGACGGAAAAATCTATATATCAGAAGTGGGCGAGCTATTTAAGGCATTTGATGTAAAGGATGGATATGCAATAAAAAACATAATGCCTCAACATGGCATTATTCCAGTCATCATCACTGGGCGTATATCACGTATCGTCGAAACGCGCGCAAAAGAACTGAATATAACAGAAATTTATCAGGGAATTTGCGATAAGGTGGCAACATTCGAGGCAATTAGAAGTAAATTCGGTATTACCTACGATGAAATTGCAAGTATTGGTGATGACTTGAACGATCTGGAAATAATGAAACTTTCCGGTATATCTGCCTGTCCGTCCGACTCTTGCGAAGAAGTAAAAAAGCATGCTAATATCGTCCTCTCTAAAAAGGGTGGTGCTGGTGCAGTGCGTGAATTTGTTGAACGACTGACTGAGTGATTCAGTACATTCTGGATAATAACCAGTTGGATGCTGAGATAAGCTCAAAAGGTGAATCAGCCAATTTACAATTTGCTTTTTACTGCCATTTTTTACTCAAAGCTGAAAGCTAAAGTCATTTAATTTTACCAGTAGCTGGCAGTTATTGCATACTAAATCTGCTAAACGAAAGCTGGCGCCGCTTGAAAACGACGTCAGCTTTTATTGATTTACAATATTTTGAAATTTCGTTAGAATTTTGTTTAGTTTGGGCTTCAATCCGCGATGCTCAAACTTGGCAGCTTTTCAGCCTAAATTGTGCCGCACCAGGTTATTTGAATATTTTAATCTTTCCGATAAGCGGAAGCTCCTTGGCTTTGCCTTGCAGTCCGTTGACAAGACCAATAATGCCAAAAACGCCCACAGCTATTGGATAAAATATAAGCAAAAACCATCCAATAATCGGAATAAGGGAAAGAACGAGGCTTCCACCAAATCCAAAAATCCAAAGAACGAGCGCCTGATTCGCATGGAACCGGCCAAACTTGGAATCTGGGCAGGCAAGAAGCGGAAGAAAGAACAGCAGGTAAGCAAGACCTGCAATTACTTTATTCTTTTCCACATCAGCGGGATCAGGAATGTAAACCTCCTGCACAGGCGGCTGTTGGGGAGGCTGAGGCGGCTGATACTGAGGTTGCTGGGGAGGCTGATATTGTGGCTGGGGCGGCTGCTGAGGCTCGTAGTTACCGGTTGGATTTTCCATTAAAATTCCCCCTTAATAAACTTATTGAAGCGGTTTTATCCGCTAACGGGTTACATGAATTAAGACGCTGTCTTTTGTGCCGGCGTGTACATGACCATTCCATCCTTGGAGCTCGTGTTATAGGTGAACATAACGCCTTCACCGCTGCTGTTCGTGCCGGAGAAAAGCAGTCCGTCGTTGTCTGCGGATTCAAGGCCGTTGCCATATCCCTTGGCTTTTAAGGAATCGCGGTACGCCTGTGCATCCGATGCGCTTACATCCGAATAGGTTACGGAACAGCCGCCCGTTGAGTTGTCATTGATTATCCCCGATATTTTGCCTTTCATTTCGGGAATGCCCGGCATTTTATCGCCAGGCCATTTCAGGTTGTCGCCAAATTGCAACGCGCCGTCGCTGGTGGTTATCTGCCCGCCGCCGCTTGACAGGTTTACCGTACCGCTCGTGAGGTTACCGATGATTTTTTCAGCCGCATTTTGCGCGCTGCAGGAAGTAAAGACAACAAGGATGCCAAGAATCGTGCCAAATGCCGCAATGAGCTTACGTTTCATGATTTTCCCTCCGTAATTATCATAGTATTGAATAATAAACAGCTTGACAGTTCAAGGTCCGCTTTTATGACAGCCCTTGTAATTGATGATAAGTTCTGCCCTGCTGTTTACGCCCAGCTTCCTATACAGTTCGGTCATATGGGTGTTTGCAGTGGAATACTTTACCCCCAAAAGCTTTGCTGTTTCTTTCAGCGTATAGCCCTGTAGCAACAGATAAAATGTATCTGACTCTCTCTGGGTCAGTTTTGAAAGACGCATGGTTTTTTCAGTTTCGCTGAAAACCTTATTCATTCTGATGATTTGAGGTTCAGCGGAGATTTCTTTACTATCCGCCACAGGTTCGCTTATTTGGTCTTTTTGATTTTTTGAAAGAGCCTGCCGCAGCTTTTCCAAAAGCGTCAATTTTTCACCTCCCCTGCTTGCTTTTAAATTTATTGTAGTGGTATATTTTTCCACCGTCTACTCATTAGTTAGTATGAGCATATGAAAAAGGCCGCCTCATTAGAACTAATGAGAAGGTGTTTTAACCGGGAAATATCTATTATGTATTCGTCTTAGTCCCAAACCTCACTGGAAGCTTCGGTCACCCCCTTTGTTTCACCTCCTATTTGCGGTCCTATTTGCGGGCTTGCAAATGTACACACGTCATGTTACAATTAGGCCGACATAAACATACAGGTGCGCGCAAGCGCCCAACAGGGAACCGGGTAAATGCCCGGACTGTCCCAGCAACCGTGAGGCGGACAAAACGGCAATGAACCACTGCAGTAATGCGGGAAGGAGCCGGAGTAGGATGAGGCCGAGTCGGTAGACCTGCCTGTATGGAACGTTTCTTCTGGGATTGAGGAAAAACGATTGAAAACATGACCTTCATGTGAAATTGTTTAAACCCTTTCCAGTTACGGAAGGGGCATTTTTTTGCTCCTTACCTATTGAAAGGCAGTGAAAACATGAAAACAAACAAACTGGCATCCCTACTCTTATCCGCATTAATCGCAATATCCTTTGCTTCGTGCACCGGTACGCCGAAGGACGCAAGCTCCGTTTCCTCGCAGGTGGCAAGTTCCGCCGCAAGCTCTGCGGCAAGTGCTGCAGGCGCGCAAAAGACAAACTACACCGTAAAAGACAGCACCGGCCTGAGCGTTACCTTTGATAAGGTCCCCGAGCGCATTGTTTCGCTTCTGCCGTCTGACACCGAGGTTCTTTTTGATTTGGGCCTCGCCGACAAAATTCAAGCCGTCAGCGAATTTGACAGCTACCCCGAAGCAGCGAAAAGCAAGACTCACCTGCCCACCGGTGAAAAGCTTAACCTTGAGCAGCTGATTGCCTTAAAGCCTGACGTTGTGTTCATGGCAAAGATGGGCCAAACCAAAGAGCAGGTTGCCAAGCTGACAGACGCAGGGATTAAGGTGGTTGTGACCGACGCGCAGAGTATTGACGGAATCAGCGAAGTCATTAAGCTGGTCGGCGAAGTCACCGGCACCGAAACCAAAGCCGCTGATATTGTTTCTTCGATGCAGAAGAAACTTGCAGATATAAAAGCCAAGGTACCGAAAGGCGACCAAAAAAGCGTATACTTTGAAGTTTCGCCTCTGGAGTATGGACTGTGGACGAGCGGTAAAAATACCTTTATGGATGAAATTGCGACGATGCTCAATTTAAAGAACACCTTTGCAGATACGGACGGCTGGGCGGAAATTTCAGAGGAACAGGTCATCAGCCGCAATCCGGATTATATTGTTACAACTTCGGGCACGGAGTACGGTGTAAACGGCCCGGTTAAGGAGATATTGGCTCGCAAAGGCTGGGATGCGATAACCGCTGTGAAAACCCAGAAGGTTTTTCAGGCGGACAGCGACATGCTGACCCGCACATCCCCACGCCTTGCGGACGGTGTACAGCAGCTGTATGATTTTATTTACGGAAATGTGCAGTAAAAAGCTAGTAAATTCTCTACTCTTTCAATGTGTGACGGCGGGCATCTTTTTGCTCGCTGTCTTTTTCCTTTGCGTTTCGGTCGGCAGCGTACCCATTCAAGCGCTAGATACCCTTCGGATTCTCGGGCATGCAACGCTGGGGAGTACTGTGCTGCCCGCCGACGAAAATCTTGAGACGATTCTTCTCACGGTGCGTCTGCCGCGCGTGCTTTTGACGGCGCTTGTGGGCGCGGCGCTTGCCATCAGCGGAACAGCAATGCAGGGGCTTTTAAAAAATCCACTGGCGGACGGCTCCACACTTGGGGTATCTTCGGGTGCGTCGGTCGGCGCTGTAACGGCGATTGCCCTCTCCGCCTTTCTTCCCTTTATGAACGGGGCGGGGCGTATCATTATGAGCGTCGGTTTTGCCTTTCTGTCCATGCTGCTGATTCTCGGCGTCGCCTATAAAATTGACCGGTCACTCTCTACCAATACCATTATCCTCACCGGGGTCATTTTTTCGATGTTTGCAAGCAGCATGACCAGCCTGATTATCGCCTTTTCGCAGCAATACTTAAAAAACATCGTGTTCTGGACGATGGGCTCTTTTGCGAGCAGTGGATACTCCGACGTGCTGTTAATGCTTATGGTGCTGCTGGTCGGAGGGAGCGTGCTTGTATCCTGCACAAATGAACTCAACGCCTTTTCGCTCGGTGAGGAGCGCGCGCTGTACATCGGCGTCAATGTAAAAGCAAAAAAGCTGATCATTATGGGGGCTGTTTCCCTGCTTGTGGGTGTTTCGGTCGCCGTGAGCGGAACCATCGCCTTTGTTGGGCTTGTGATTCCGCATATGACGCGTATGCTCA
>JAUZPM010000077.1 GCA_030705925.1 Bacillota bacterium | reverse complement strand
TTTTCATCAATATCTGTTGATTATTGTCATCTTGCGTTATCCAAAATGAATTTTCGAATTTATTGCCCTCAATAGCATTTGAACCCGTAATATTTATTAAATAAAACACCGTATTTATATCACAGTTTTCAAGCTGAAGTGTGCCGCCATTTATAAACAGCCCGTCAATACCTGTGTTGCTCCCACTTATTGTGGCATATTCAATGTCAACAGTTGAGTTCGTGGCTTGTATATCGCTTGCTGTTATTGGATGTTCTGCCGTTCCAAGTAATTTTAACTCACCGTTCGAAACATCAATCGGCCCGCTTATTGCTGAACCTTCTTCAAAAGTTATAGATCCCCCGTCCACTGCCAGCCCAGATGAGCTTATATTGTCCGACTTAAGTGTCATATCCCCGCCTTGGATAACAGAGAGGATATTATTTTGGAATCCAAGCTGTATAGGCATTCCTATATCCAAGTTGAATTGCTGATCCAATTCACCGTATAATATTAATCCTGCGCCTGTGTTCCCTTCAAAATCAAACTGGTTAAGCAAGCCTTTTTGAAGGAAAAGTTCTACAGCGCTGTCAAATTTGTTATTTTTTATTATAATCTGTTGCGCGCTGTTTACAGCCTTAGCATCAATGCTCGAATCTCCGGTTGCATGACAGCCTTCAATATCTGCTGTGCCAGTGGCATTATCAACGCTAAATTGTTTCAAGGCGCAATTTATAAGCTTTAATGAACTATTATCTGTTCCTACATCCTGCTTTATGACTGAGTTTTGAATGTCTAGTGCTGAATCAGTGCCACTGACAGTATCAATCGTGGCATAATTTATTTTTGCAGTTGATTTACCGCATGAAACAGTACTGTTTATCGTACAAGTATCGCTCTCTGTCCCTTCAACATCTAAAGTTCCAGACTCTATATCAATAAATGGCGCGTTAACGGTCGCGCCATCCTTTACAGTAATACTGCCTCCGTTAATGACGGTTATCCCTTTTTCAAAGGTAGCTTCTACCCCCGGATTTATCGTCAGGTCAGCGCCGTCAACAATAAAGCTGTTAAACCCAGTACTATACGAAACACCCGACGAATATATGTATGGCGAAAACGACTTTGACAAAACAAGATCTTGATTAATTGTTGTGGTTATATCATCATCGGTTTCACCGAAACTTCCGATAACAATGGATGATTCACTAGTCCCTTTATATCCCGTGTCGCTATATACAGTCAGTGCAGCATAATAATATTTTTGAGTAGAGTCTCCATAGTAAGTATAGCTATATTTAGGCGATGAAGAGTCTTCGCTAACCACTATATTTCCATCATTGTCTTTTATGGTCCAATTATATTTTGAAATACTTCCCCAGCCATTTTCAACCGATGATAATGACGCATCAAAATTAAATGTACAATGAGCTGGAGATCCATAAGGACAGTCTGCGTTATGATCGCAATTCAAGCAGGCATGAACAGGGCTATTAACATTTTCATAACCATAACCTGTCGTTTCATTTCCTAAACTATCTATCGCTTTAACAGCAACCTGGTATGTATCAATTTTTGAAAAGTTATAACTAAAATTATTTTCGGTTCCGTCTTTAACTAATTCATTATTTATATACCATTTGTATTCGCTTATAGAACTTGCGGCATTAGATGTACTTGCAGTAAAACTAACTTCTCCGGGAAGCTCGTTCCAGCTGCTGTCAGGGGTCATACTAACGCTATATTGCTGCGAAGTTGAAGAGTCGGCTAAAGTTGTATTTGTTTCAATTTCATATATACAATCTGCGAGCTTTTGCAAATTAGATTTTATTATTTCCTGTTCTTCCGGGGTCGTGTCAGTCAAATATAGGCTATACCATGGTGAAACACCTATTTCCTTGCAATACATGCAGTGATCAATATAGTTGCTTATTATGGTATTATCATACCATTTACTTATGTAATTTGATAATACCAGCCCAGCATCTTTTGCGAGAAAGAAAGGCGCCGTCGGAGAAAACAGTTCTTCCAATCCAGCTTCAGATAATACAGTAACAAGGCCGGGAATATCTCCCTGTCTGGCTTCTTTAATTGCGTTTAAAGCCACAACACATCTGCCAACAGGCTTTAAGACATCACTTATAAAATCTTCTCCCGTTTCAAAGTGTTCCAGCGTTTGTTCTAACCCGCTTACCGATATGTTGGATATATCGACCGCATTGTCGGCACTTTCTAACGCTTCTTTCATCTCGTCGATGCATAGCTGGTCAGGGGTTTGTCCATTTAATATTTCATCTACCCAGCTTTGGTTTATCTCTTTGCCGTCTGTTGCAATCATTAAAAGCTCTTTAACTTGATCCGCACTTAAACAATCTGCTTTCGCTTTTATTGATGACACAAATGGCAGCGTCATGCCTACAATAATAAAAGCAATAAAAAATCTTATTAAATTCCTGTTAAATTTCACTTTATATCTCCCTTTATATGATGATATTTATAAATACCAATGCTTACACATTAATAATTATACATTTTAGTTTAATTGCTAATATATAAAAATAGCATCAATTTATCATAAAATATCACGTCATCTATTTATAAATATAAAAAACTCGAACCTATCTCTAATTTGAAATAGGTTCGAGCTTGCAGGCTGTCGAAAAAGAACGCTTACCGCAAAAGCGATTAAATATAGATGATAAAACAAAATGGAAGTATCGAGTCTTTAAACGTGCTGAGTGTGATCCGATACTTGTTCAATCCAGTTCAGCATGACGTCGATGGCAAGCCCGATATTGCCCAACTGGCAATGGTTGCCCGCTGTTTCTTTTGCCGTAAACATGCGCGCGGTGAGAGAACGCACGTTTGTAAGCGTTTTGATCTGTTCCGGCAGCTGCTCTATAGGGACATAATGATCGTCCTGCCCCGCAAGGAGAAGAACGTCCTGCGTAATGCGGGGTGAAAAATCCGCGGTATTGAACAGGGTTGTTTTTTGAAGAAAATCGTAGGGCGAATCACACCCCATAACATTCATCCCCTGCGTGAGCCCCCATTCTAGCATCAGGCTTTTCTGCATCATCTGCTTTATTAAGGCGTTTATCTCATCTTTTCCTGTCCCCTGAATAATCATACTTTTGAATTTGTCCCTGACTTCGGGCGGCACTTGACGCATAGTAACGGAGAAGAAGTCCGGCAAAAGATCATAACAGATCGCTCTTTTGACTCTTTTCTCATACGCTGCGGTCCGCAGAGCCAAACATCCGCCCAGCGACCCGCCAATCACGGTCACGCCGTCTACGTCGAAATAGTCGAGCACCGCTTTCGCAGGCTTTTCCCATTCGTGTGTCATTGGAATGCGGTAATCCTCCAACACGGTGCCTTGCCCAGGGCCATCGAAAGCGACGGTGTCGTATCCGGCATCCTTAAAAACCATGAACATGCGGGTGCATTCTTCGATATAGCCATCAAAACCGTTTAAAAAAACGATTGTCCCTTTTGGATGTTCAGGCGTAAAACGGTAGGCCGAGAGAAAACCGTCTCCGAAGGGAATCAGATGGTGCTGGTCTTTTGTGACCCCATAATATTCATTATTCAAAGATATAAACTGTCTGCGCAGTTCCTGCTTATTCGGGCTGCCTTCAGGAATGAAGAATTCAGCCCCGCGAAAGTATAGTGCTGCCTTAAGCTTATCATCCATTTTCAGTGCTTCTTTTCCAAGAGCAAGAAATGACTTGATATAGTCGTCGTAGGAATGAATGAATTCTCCCGCTTTTTTCATTTCATCAAGCATTTTTTGGTCATTCGACCAATTGTAAAAGCGATTCATTTGAAAATTGACGCTTTGATCCGGATGCAATTTATATAGCGCGACTGGAAAATCCTTTGTCGTCCACCTTTTCATAATTTGTAAAACTCCTTCCCTGTGCTTTCACCTCGTAGTATAATGGGGAAAAAGACGCGGTTCAATGATTAACACAGGCGGATCTGTTGCTTTTACGGCAAAGCCGCTGAAATCGTTGACTCCAAACGCGTTAATAGACAGGTGGGAGAAAATTGTCGAGTAATAATGACCTGCGTGTGGTCAAGACTCGCAGATTGATAATTGACGCTTTTGTCAAACTGCTGGACGAAAAAGGGTTCAAAAACATAACGGTCAACGATATTTCAGATAAAGCAATGATAAATCGATCGACGTTTTACCTTCATTATATGGATAAATTTGATCTTCTTCAAAAGCTCGTGAACGAGGCAATTGAAAACATATTGTGTCTGGTAGAGCCGCAAGCTCATATTGTAAATGGGAAACTGGATTACGAGGGCTTTTTGAACAATCTGAGCTGTATTATGAAGGCGGTCGAAAAAGATGCAGTGCTTTACAAATTCATCTTGAACGATAGAGAAATGCTCGGAATCAGCAGAGAATGGGAGAAAGCCCTAATTGAAAAGCTGGATACCTGCTTTCCCATGCAGCTTTCGATCTCAAGAGATTTATGCCTAGAGCTGATTTCTTCACTTTATGTTTCTATCATACGGTGGTGGCTCAATAACGATATGAAATATTCTCCGTCATTTTTGGCAAAAGAGCTTGTGAAATTTTTCAAATCGGGAGCAATTGGTCTAGTAGAACAGTCTGAATGAATCTCAAAATTTTACAACCTGCTCAATATTATTTTAGATTATATTTAAAATGCTCTTTGTCAGCTTCAAGAATCAGGTCTTTTTTGCTGTCCAATTCAGTTATTTCACGAATCGGATGACATGGATTGCCAAATGCCAGATAATTGTCCGGTATATCCTTTGTCACTACACTTCCGGCGCCGACGACAACATTGTTTCCTATATGCACGCCGCCAAGAATTGTTGCATTGCAGGCAATCCAAACGTTGTTTCCAATATGTATTTCATCGGCATACTCGGCCATTGTTGTGTGCCCATCCTTATCAAGCCCCATTCGTTCTTGGGCAATGAGCGGATGGGTCGTTGCCATCAAAGAAACATTCGGTCCGAAACATACATTGTCTCCAATGTAGATACGGGCGTCATCCATAACCATCAAATTAAAATTGGCAAAGAAGTTTTCGCCTATGTAAGTATGGCATCCGTAATTAAACTGAATCGGGCCTTGAAAATAATAAGTATTTCCAATTTGACCTATGAACTCTTTAATAATCGACTGCCTTTTAGAATCAAATTCATCCAAAGTATTATATTTCTGACATGCCAAATGTGCTGTATGCTTCATTACTCGCAATTCCTGACTCCTTGGGTCAAACATTTTACGAGCAAATATCTTTTCTTCCTCTGTCATTTCATAGCCTCCATGTTTTTAGTATATTCTATAAAGTCCGCCCGTTCTCCCTAATGGCCGCCCTGCTCGTATTCATATCCCTACGGTTGAAAAAGATGTGCATAACGCTCTGCAGTTCGCGCTGTTTAACGGGCAATAGCTTACAGTGCTTTTGTTTTGCCCGTTCAGGCATTTAACGGTTAAACACTCTGTTTTCAGATTTGTTCTTTCGCATGTTATGAATCAGTTTTTCAATCGGAAAAGGATTCCCGTGAGCAGGGTAAATACGTTTAGCACCTGTCCGAATGAGTTTCTCCCAGCTTTTATAATATTCGTCCATATCGCATATGAAAATGACGCAATATTTTGTGCCAGCAAACGGCAACATATGGGCGGCGGCGTCGCCGACAAGGCAATCCCCATCTGGGAAAAGAACAGAAATGGAGTCAACAGTGTGGCCCGGCGTTTCAAGAATTTTTCCGTCAAGAGGAATTCCGATGCTTCGGAGTTCCGGACCGCCTGTGAAAATAATATCCTGCTCCCTCACCTCATAAGGCGAAAATTTCAGATTTTTCGATTTATCCACCTTTTTGTGAAGTATCAATGAAACATAAGCCTGCTTGCGCCGAATAAAAAAAGCCACTCTCTTATTAAGCAGCCCACCGCCGTGCGTTTTGTCATTTTCACCTTTTCGTATCAGTTCACTGCACCGCTGAGACATGACAATTTTAATCGAGCTGTTCTCTTTTAGAATATGGTGCAGCAGACCGCAGTGGTCATCATGATGATGGGTTAAAAGAATATGACTTATCTGAGAAATGCTGACTTTTATTTCTTCAAGCCGCTGCTGAAACAACTCCCAGTCCTCTTCATAGCCGGTATCAATCAAAACATATTTGTTATCGACCTTGGCCAGATAACATGTAGTAACGCTGAGTTTAAGAGGAATAAGGTTCATAGCAATTTTCCTTCCTATGTATCTGAATTGCTTCTAAAATTAAAGCCGAACTTATCGTCCTATAATTCTTGTATTATAAGCTTTCGAGTTAGGATATTCAATAGATTATTTAAAATGAGCAACTTAAGAAGAAGTACAACAGCTGATCGTCAAGCTCTGCATCCGGGCAGGTTCAACCGACATCAAACCGGACGACACCGTCACGGAAGGCAAGCTTTCCGGCAGTTCGCAAACCCACACTATGAGCAAGTGTCTGGAAATCATCTTTCCCATATTTCGGAGAGAACAATTTAAAAATTTGGTACAACTGTCAGGAATGCAGACAATCATGGAAAAATATCTTGCAATTCAGAATATATCTCCGCACCAAATAGTGGTCATTATATTCATTTAACTGATTTAAATATATTAGAAAATGCTATTATCCATGTGGTATGCTCATTAAGTTAAGAGTGACAAATTTTGAATACATCTTATTTAACAATTAAGAAATCCATGTGCAGTTTGAATCCTGACACATGGATTTCTTTATGGCAATCTGGTCAAAAGGCACTTAAAAAGGCGCAGATTGATAGTGCCACGTTTTGAATTTTATATATTCTTCTGAAACACCGTATCGGTATCCCTGCATAAAAACTGGATGGCCCTGCGCCCTGAATCCACCGCTACGGGTAAGCCGCCGGGGCTTCTCAAACGCTGGCCGGCAAAATAAACGTTTTGAATGCTTTTTGGTTTGGACGGAAAATATTCCGGATTACTCCCTTTTTCCATTATGGACATCCACGAGCCCTTATAAGAATGCAGATACCGTTCATAAGTAAGCGGAGTTGCAACATCCCAAACGGCTACTTTCCCTGCTGTCTGTGGGTATTTTTTTGCCAATATCTCAATAAATGTCTTGGCAAGTTTCTCTTTTTCGGCTTGATAGTTTCCGTTCTCTTTGCAGGTTTTCCAGAAATCATAGCTGTCGCCGATTATGGCGGAAGTAACTGCCGTACAACCTTCCGGTGCATATCCTTTGTAACCTGCATAATTACAGATACCGATAAACGGCTGCGGAGTGCCCCCGCATACAAGTGGCTGATCCGGCACAAATTGTATTCTTTCCGGCAAATCGGACAAGTTCGTTTCAACACCCACGCCGATAAAGGTATCGAGTGTGGGCTTGGCATTTTCATGCATTCTTTCCGTCCATGGTTCTTGAATGGCGGGACTGAACAGTGTGTCGACAGCAGCAAGTGTATCCTGAGTAACGATAACGGCGTCTGCCAACATTGTCTTGTTGTCGACGATAACGCCGCTTGCGATGCCGTCCTGGATCGGCACTTTGGTGACGGTTTGGCCGTACAGAATCTTGCCGCCCAACTTCTCAAAGCGTTTCGCCATCCGGCTTGCCATGCCCAGAGAGCCGCCCACAGGATAACCGCCGTCACCGGATGCAAGCGTCGCGATGGTGAAAACCGTTCCGGCAGCGCTGTAATCGGGGCCTACGATACTCTCAAGCATCAACCGCAGCAGCGGACTTTTGAAACGGCGGGCATATTCTTTGATACTCTGATTGGAATAAAAGGATATGCGGGGAAATGCAGGAAGCATATGTAAAAGCATCGACAGAGGCATGGAAGATTTTTGTTTCACCTTTACGCCTTTAATGTCCACGACGGGCGCTGTAACCTTCGTGAACTTTTTAATATCTGAGCATAAACGGTTGATTTCTTTTTCGTCCTCCCATGAAAGCTCAAGAAAATGCCGGCGAAGCTTCTCAATATCACGATAAAGATATGCCATCCGGCCTTCAAAGTCAAAAGCCATAAACGGATCGCGGTTGTACATCTGTACTTGGTCGTCCAGTGCGCCGACCTCGCGCCAGAGCCTGTTCAGTGGAACTTGAGACGATGAGCCGATCAGCCAGTGCAATCCGCCTTCAAATAAATACCCATTTCTCCGCCAACTTGTAGAGGCTCCGCCCGGTTTAGTGTTGCTTTCGTAAATTGTCACGTCAAATCCGCTTTGAAGAGCATAAATGCCTGCCGTAAGCCCTGATATTCCGGCACCGATGATTGCAACCTTTTTCATTACGCTTTCCTCCTAATCATATCTACAACCCACTCGCTTTTAGGGCATGGTAAATCCGGATTCATTGCCATTTGCTCCGCAATGCCCTGAATTGCGCACCAATAAGCAATGCTCAGCGAGTATGGATCACCCTCACGAATCGTACCGTTTGCCTGACCTTTTTTCATCATCAATGAAGTCGGAGTATAGATATCAAAACCTTGAAGCAAGTCTTTTACGCTTTGCGGCGCCGCCGTGTTATAAAATGCCTGGCTCATTAGCACGAACATTTTAGCTGAAAACGGTTCCGCGAGGATGTAATGAAAGACCTGTTCCACCGTGTCTTCAAAAAACTCAAGCGGTTCTTTACTTGTAGGAACCATGATGTTCGCCGGCCCAGAAACACCATATCGGATCAACTCTTCATACAGCTTTTCCTTCGACTCAAAGTAATGAAACAAAAGCCCAACGCTCATTCCGACGCATCGGGCAATATCACTGATTTTTGTGGCTGCATATCCTTTGCGGATAAATAATTCAAGACCAGCAGACAAAATTTCAATTCTGCGTTTTTCGCGCTGTTCATCACGGACGCCCATTGATTAAACCTCGATTCATTGAATATATATTCAACATTATAGCACGGATTAATCACTTGTCAAGAGAATCTATATGCCATGTATGAAATTCTGCTTGCATACAACGCCATTTGCTCTAAATAAAAAATCCATGTGCGGGTTCATACCCTGACACATGGTTATGATAAATACCATTGCAAAAATAGCAATTTATTTTAAAACATTTCTATTAATAATTTTCGGTATTGTCGGTTATATAGCTATAATATTTGTAATAAAATATGTACCTCGTAAGCTTAGACTTAAACCATGCTGGTTTGAATCCTTCTATTAGCTTTTTACTGGCAGATCACGTCATTCGGTTTACTAAAACATTATACATTCGGATTAATATACCGGGTTCGTTTTTGCGTTTTGTTCTTATAATCAATTGCGCTGACCGGGCAGCTTTGTAAACACCCTAAACAGAATTCACAATGGTGATTCCATGCCGGCTTATTGTTTTTGACTGTAATATTCCTCA
>JAUZPM010000076.1 GCA_030705925.1 Bacillota bacterium | reverse complement strand
AGTACGTAGACCCGTTTACGGGTAGCAAGTAACACACTTTTGCAAGTGGCAGACCGTACCAGCGCCTTGAGGCGCCGCCAGAAAAACAGGGCTTTGCCCGCATATGAAGAACCCCCGGCTTTGCCGGGGGGTAACTATTATTTTTATCTAGTCACTCGGAATTATCATACCTCTTCCATTAATGAGTCATCTTTAAATATCCAGTCACGAACATCAGTAACTGTATATTCCGTTTTTGTTACTCTTGCAACAACCTTTGCAATACCTGCATTGATTATAAGGCGTTTGCACATTGAACACGATTCGGCATCGCTTAGAAGTTCGCCTGTTTTCATATCGCGACCCACAAGGTAAAGGGTGCTTCCGATCATATCATTTCGTGATGCTGATATAATCGCATTTGCTTCGGCGTGAACACTACGGCACAATTCATACCTTTCTCCGCGTGGAACATTCATTGCATCTCTCCTGCACACTCCTACCGCAGAACAGTTTTTCCTCCCGCGAGGTGCGCCTGTATAACCCGTTGCAATTATTTCGTCGTTCTTAACTATGATGGTGCCGTAGTTGCGGCGAAGGCATGTGCCCCTTTCTAATACCGTTTCCGCAATATCAAGGTAGTAGTTTTCCTTATCAATACGCTGCATCATCACTATCTCCTTTATTAAAAAGAAATTTTCTCTGAGATGTAACCTGAAATCTGGTCGATAGGAAGTCTGACCTGGGTCATTGAGTCACGGTCGCGGATTGTGACGCAGTTATCGTTTAAACTGTCAAAATCAAATGTGATGCAAAACGGAGTTCCTATTTCATCCTGACGTCTATAGCGCTTTCCTATAGAACCAGCATCGTCATAATCACAATTAAATTGCTTGAGCAGTTTTGCATATAAATCTTGTGATTGTTCAGACAATTTTTTAGAAAGCGGCAATATCGCAGCTTTGAACGGCGCAAGAAACGGATGAAGTTTTAGAACAACACGTGTATCTCCCTCTCCAACCTGTTCCTCATCATATGCATCGCAGAGCAGAGCGAGAGCAACACGATCCGCCCCAAGAGATGGTTCTATTACATACGGAATATACTTTTCGTTTGTATCTGAATCGAAGTATTCCATTGACTGCCCGCTTGTATTTTGATGCTGGGTTAAGTCAAAATCAGTACGATCAGCGATTCCCCAAAGTTCACCCCAGCCAAACGGGAACAGATATTCAAAATCAGTCGTGGCATTGGAATAATGTGATAATTCTTCTTTATCGTGATCGCGCAGTCTTAAGTTATCACTTTTGATATTAAGATCAAGTAAAAATTTATGGCACTGATCTTTCCAATAATTAAACCAGTCAAGGTCTGTGCCTGGTTTGCAGAAGAACTCAAGTTCCATCTGTTCAAATTCACGAATTCTGAATATGAAATTGCCCGGAGTAATCTCATTTCTGAAGGATTTTCCAACCTGCCCTACTCCAAAAGGAATCTTCCTTCTGGTAGTTCTAGCTATATTCTTAAAGTTTACGAAAATCCCCTGCGCTGTTTCAGGACGTAAAAATATCTCGTTTTTTGCATCCTCTGTAACACCCTGAAATGTCTTGAACATTAAATTGAACTGGCGTATATCAGTAAAATTTTCCGAGCCGCAGTCAGGGCATTTAATATGATTTTCTTTAATAAACGCCATCATCTGCTCATTGGACAGTCCTGCACACGGCTTTCCTGTAAAATCTTCGATAAGTTTGTCTGCACGATGACGCGTTCTGCAGCTTTTGCAGTCCATTAGCGGGTCTGAAAAGCCGCCGACATGGCCGCTTGCAACCCAAACCTGTGGATTCATGAGTATTGCACTGTCAAGTCCTACGTTATGAGGTGACTGCTGAACAAATCTCTGCCACCAAGCCTTTTTAACGTTATTTTTGAACTCAACACCGAGAGGACCATAGTCCCAAGAGTTTGCAAGACCTCCATATATCTCCGATCCGCTGTATACAAATCCCCTGTTTTTACAGAGTGATACAATTTTATCCATTGTTTTTTGTGAATTATCCACTTTTTTCTCTCCTTATTTTATATCTATATCTATACATTTTACAAATTTTCGTAAAACAAGTCAACATTTTAAGTTAAATATTAAATTGCACTTGCAATATATTTTATTTTCATGGATAATATATATGTTTGAATTTGGATTAAGGGAGGCTTCCTTGATGAATTTCGGCGCAGTTATTATGTGTGCCGGCGAGGGTAAACGTATGAAATCAGCTTTGCCGAAAGCAATGGCAGAGGTTTTGTTTACTCCGATGTCGGATTGGGTTTTATCCGCAGTTAAAAAAGCAGGCGCACAGAATGTTTGTATAGTAACAGGGTATAACCATACCGTTCTGGAGGAGTATTATAAAGATAAGGTGCAATTTGCATATCAGGCAGAACGGCTTGGAACAGGGCATGCGGTTATGCAGGCATCAGAATATATTAGGCAATATGAAGGCGGCTATATATTGGTTGCGACAGGTGACAATCCCTTTGTTTCTGACAAAACCATATGTGCCGCTTTATCTATGCATGAAAACGACGGAAATGCTGTTACGGTTATTACCGCCAAAGTGCCGGATCCTACTGGATACGGGCGCATCATAAGGAGAAAAGACGGAGGCGTCGCCAAAATAGTCGAGCAGAAAGAATGTAATGCCGAGGAACTTGCCACAGATGAGGTAAACTCCAGCTGGTATATTTTTTCCGCTGATCTGCTCTTAGATACCTTGGTAAAAATAAAAAACAATAATTTAGCCGGAGAATATTATCTTACTGACGCAATAGAAATACTTTTAAAAGATGGAAAACGCGTAGGCGCATACACTGTTAAGGACAGTGATGAGATCCTTGGCGCCAACGACAGGCTGCAGCTTTTGCAGTTAAACGACATCGCAAGAAAAAAAACTCTTGATAAACTTATGGAAAACGGAGTTGCATTCAGCGATATAACAGGCGTGACTATTTCTCCCGACGCGGTGATAGGTCGTGACACAGTAATACATAAGGGAACTATTATTAAAGGCGCTTCTGTTATAGGAAGCGGGTGCGAAATAGGTCCCGACTCAGTTATAGATAATTCAACAATTGGTGATGACGCGCATATAAATCAAAGCGTCGTTGAGAAATCCACAGTAGGATCAGGCGTTACGATGGGGCCATTCGCACACCTTCGTCCAAACTGCTCAGTCGGCATCAAGTGCCATGTTGGTAACTTCGTTGAACTTAAAAATTCCAAAGTGGGCGACGGAACAAAAGTTGCCCATCTCACATATGTCGGTGATACAGACTGCGGCGGCGGAGTCAACTTCGGCTGCGGTTGTGTAACCGCGAATTATGACGGCAAACACAAATTCAGAACAGTGATAGGAGACGGCGCATTTATAGGCTGCAACACCAACTTGATTGCTCCAGTCACTGTTGAAGATAATGCAGTAACCGCCGCAGGGAGTACGATAACTGATAACGTACCAAGGAACGCCCTTGCCATTGCCAGGGCTCGGCAGATAAATAAAAATGATTGGGTAAGTAAAAGGAAGGAGAAAACCAATGATTAAGCACGGGAAAGACATTAAAATTTTTACAGGTAACTCTAACCCCAGGGTAGCCAGAGAGATTGCGAGTGAACTTGGCCTGCACCTTGGCAATTCGGAGGTGGGCACATTCTCAGATGGGGAGATTTCGGTATCCATCAAAGAAACGGTCAGAGGCTCTGATGTCTTTGTCGTTCAGTCAACTTGCGCTCCAGTCAACAACAATATTATGGAACTGCTTATAATGATCGATGCCTTCAAACGCGCATCAGCTGGCAGAATAACTGCTGTTATCCCCTATTTTGGTTATGCAAGACAGGACAGAAAGGCACGCGCACGTGATCCTATCTCCGCAAAGCTTGTTGCAGATATAATCTGTGCCGCAGGTGCAGACAGGGTCCTAACAATGGATCTTCACGCTCCGCAGATTCAGGGCTTTTTTGATATTCCAGTCGATCACCTGCTCGGTGTTCCGATACTTGAGCCCTACTTTGAGAAAAAATTTGCTAATGAAAAAGATAATGTAGTCGTCGTATCTCCTGACCTCGGTTCTGTTGGTCGCGCAAGAACATTTGCTCAGCGTTTTGAGGCGCCGCTTGCAATCATAGACAAGCGCCGTCAAAAGGCAAATGTTTCAGAAGTCATGAACATTATCGGCGATGTCAAGGATAAAAAGGTAATACTAGTAGATGATATGATTGATACGGCAGGAACGCTTTGCCATGCAGCCTCCGCGCTGGTGGAAATAGGCGGCGCCAAAGAAGTATACGCTTGTTCGACCCATGGCGTACTTTCCGGTCCTGCAATAGACAGAATTTCAGCAAGTCCTATTAAAGAACTTGTCATTCTTGACTCAGTCCCGCTGACTCCGGAAAAGGAAATCGGTAAAATCGTTTCATTGCCTGTTGCCCCTGTATTTGCAGAAGCTATTGAAAGAATTTATGAGGATCTGCCTGTTTCAACATTGTTTTGCTGATTCGGGCAGCTATAATGACAAATGAGCATATTTTTTAAATCTAAAGAATCAGAAACTTCTGATTTTCCAACTTATATCGTCGCAGGTCTTGGAAATCCCGGAGATAAATATCTGTTTACAAGACATAACACCGGTTTTATGTTTATAGATTATTGCAGCGAAAAATACGGCTGTAAAATAAATAAACTTAAGCACAAGGCGCTTGTTGGAGAATTAAGACTTCCGGACAAAAAAGTATTATTTCTAAAACCGCAGACATATATGAATAACAGTGGTGAAGCTGTGCGTGAAGCGGCGGACTTTTATAAAGTTCCGCCTTCACGCATTATTGCCGTTAGTGACGATACGACACTGGATGTGGGGGTGCTTCGCATCAGGCCAAAGGGAAGCGACGGAGGGCAAAAAGGTCTGCGGTCTATAATTGAACATCTTGGCACATCTGATTTTGTCCGTATCAGGATAGGTATAGGTCAAAAACCACACCCGGATTATGACCTTGCAGATTGGGTTTTAAGTGAATTTAGCAATTCAGAAAAGAAAACCTTGTTCGAAACGCTGACACGTGCCAGCGAAGCGCTGAATATAATACTTGACGGAAACGTTGCACTTGCTATGAGCCGTTATAACGGCTGATTTCCCTCTTAACGGAGGTATCATGCAAACATTTTTAGCACAAAAATTAAACGAAAGCGATATCTTTGATAATATCCGGCAAAGTATTGCCGGAAAACAAACGCCGGTTGCTGTTACAGGGGTGGGAGCAGTTCAAAAGGCGTTTATTTGTCATGCATTGCAGCAAAATCTAAAAAGCAAGCTTTTATACGTTGCCGCTGATGAAACCGAGGCTACGATTGCGGCGCAAAACCTTAAAGCATTTTTAGGCGAAGGCGTATATTATTTCCCCACACGCGAAATTGGATTTCTCAATGTTGAAACCCGTTCCCGTGAATGGGAATATTCTCGTCTTTTTGTTTTATCCCAAATTTCATCGAGAAATTATAACGCTGTTGTAACTACTGCAGATGCTCTTCTTCAGTATACGATCGATATAGATCGGCTTAAAAACGGCAGTTTCAAGATAAAAATAGGCGATACCATGCCGCTTGAGGGTATACTCAAAAACTTAAACGCCTCAGGATATGTCAGAGCTGACACCGTAGAAGGCAAGGGACAATATTCTGTACGCGGAGGCATAGTCGATATCTTTCCTGTAAGCGAGGAAACACCTGTCCGTATTGAGCTATGGGGCGACGAAATCGATTCAATGGGCACATTCGACGTCTTGAATCAGCGCCGAATCGAAAATACGCAGTCGGTCGAAATTACTCCGGCCGCGGAAATCATATTGGATGCCGAAGCTCAAACCCGTCTTTCCAAACAGCTTTCTGCGCTTATAAAAAAGTATGAGAAAAAATCCGGCATGGAAAAAGCTTTGGAAACCCTTTCATTTGATTTGGAAAGCCTCCATAACGGTTCCCTTGCCGGAACGGATAAATATGTGCCGCTTCTGTCAGACAAACCTGCCACGTTGCTTGACCATATGGGAAAAGACACTCTTATTGCATTAAGTGAAGAACCCAAAATATCCGAGCACCTTAAAAATTACCTGTATCTTCAGAATGAAGACATTAAGAGCTATTTAAGCAAGGGATTGATTGTCGGTGAAACCGCAAAACTCACCCTCTTAAAAGAAGAGCTTTACAGCATTATTTCAAAATACAGAGTGCTATACCTGGATACATTGCCCCATACGCATTACGAGCTTCCAATAAAGGCATTAAACACATTTATTTCAAAACAGCTGCCCAACCTCTCTGGGAATATAGATTTTATAGCGGATGACATCACGTCATATCAAAAACAGGGTTATGATGTCTGTGTTATGACTGGCGCCCCTCAGAGGGGCGAGATACTCAGAGATCTTCTTTGCGAGCGTGGTATTGCCGCAAGATTCTCCAATGAAATAAAAAGCCTCACGAAAAACTGTGTTGAAGTGACTGTCGGGGCTGTAAACGGCGGCATGGAATTCACCGATATAAAGCTTGCAATACTGTGTGACGGCGACAAACCGGAAAAGAAGAAAAAGCATACGTCAACCCGCAGAAATGCTGAAAAAATAAAGTCTTACAGCGACCTTAAACCGGGAGACTATGTTGTCCATGTGAACCACGGCATAGGGCAATACCTTGGAATAGAAAAACTGACAGTCGAAGGTATTGTAAAAGATTATGTAAAAATACGCTATGCCGGAACGGATGTTTTATATGTTCCGGCGAATCAGCTTGATTTGATTTCAAAATATCTTTCCGCCGAGAACGCAGACAAAGGCGTTAAGCTTTCAAAAATGGGCGGCGGCGAATGGCAGCGTACAAAATCAAAGGTCAAAAGTGCGGTGTCGGATCTTGCGGACAGTCTTATCGCTCTTTATGCAGAACGTCAAAAGATAAAGGGTTATGCCTTCGGTCCTGACCAGCAGTGGCAGCATGATTTTGAAGATAAATTTGAATTTGACGAGACTGACGATCAGCTTCGCTGCATCGTTGAAATAAAAGCTGACATGGAAAAGCCACAGCCGATGGATCGGCTTCTTTGCGGCGATGTTGGATTCGGTAAAACTGAAGTTGCACTTAGAGCCGCATTCAAGTGTATATCTGAAGGCAAGCAGGTCGCGCTCCTCGTCCCTACAACTATTCTCGCGTGGCAGCATTTTCAGACAATTATTAAGCGTTTTCAGGGGTATCCTGTGCATGTAGATATTCTGTCTCGCTTCAGAACAAAAAAACAGCAAGAGGAAATTGTCAAAAAACTGCGCCGCGGTGAAGTTGATATTGTTGTAGGCACGCATCGCCTTATCCAAAAAGATATTGTATTTAAAGATCTTGGGCTTATCATAATCGATGAGGAACAGCGTTTCGGGGTCGCGCATAAAGAAAGACTTAAGGAACTTACAAAAACAGTCGACGCGCTGACGCTTACAGCAACCCCTATCCCGCGTACACTCAATATGGCTTTGTCTGGAATACGGGACATGTCACTTATTGAAGAGCCGCCTCGCGACAGGCATCCTGTTTCAACTTATGTAATCGAGTATGATTTTTCCGTAATCATGGAGGCTGTACGCCATGAAATGCGCCGTGGAGGGCAGGTATTTTACCTTCATAACCGCATTGATACGATAGAACAGACAGCTGGCCGCATAGCCCAAGAGCTTCCGGATAAAAGAGTCGCTTTTGCGCACGGACAAATGACAGAAGAACAGCTTTCTGATATTTGGACAGATGTAGTAAATGGTGACATTGATGTCCTTGTCTGCACGACGATAATAGAAACTGGAATCGACGTTCCAAATGCCAATACATTGATTATTGAAGACGCTGACCGTCTTGGTCTGGCACAGCTTTACCAGTTGCGCGGCCGCGTGGGCAGAAGTTACCGCCGAGCTTCATGTTACCTCACCTATCGCCGCGGGAAAGTGCTCTCTGAAGAAGCATCAAAACGCCTTTCAGCGATACGTGAGTTTACCGAGTTTGGAAGCGGTTATAAAATCGCCATGCGCGACCTTGAGATACGTGGAGCGGGAAATATTCTTGGTTCTCAGCAGCATGGGCATATGATGACGGTTGGGTATGATCTGTATATCCGGCTTCTTGACGAAGCTGTAAGGATCAAGCGCGGGGAAATCGCCCATGAAAAGACCGAGTGTGTATTTGACATTGCCGTCAGCGCGCACATTCCCTCTGACTATATTGAGAGCAGTGCGGTTCGAGTTGATATATATAAGAAAATTGCGGCAATCGAAAACAAGGACGATCTCCTCGATTTACAGGACGAATTGGCTGACAGATTCGGCGATATTCCGGTTCCAGTGCAGAATCTCTGCGAAATAGCGCTCTTACGCAACATGGCAACATCACTCGAAATATCTGAAATTGTTGAAAAATCGGGCCGCATTATCATATCGGCTGAAAATATGAAATTTGAGGATATTGCAGACCTATCTGCTCCATTTAAAGGACGGCTTTTATATAATGCGGGAGAAAAGCCTTTTGTCTCACTGATGCCTAAAAAGGGAGAAACCGGCGTCGCAGAGATCAAAAAATTTCTTGATCTGTATGCTGAATTAAAAAAGAGGAATGCACAATGAGCCTTACAGATGAATTAAAAAGCTTTTTATTGTCTGAAGGGGCGTCCGATGTCGGCATTTCAAACCTTCCCGATGCTGTTGGCGGTATGTCTACAGCCGTAAGCATAGTAGTCCGCCTTTCCGACGCCGTTGTAAACGAAATAACAGACAAGCCCACTCACACATACTTTCACCATTATCGTACTGTAAACGCGTTTTTAGATAGGCTTTCAATGCTCTGCGGGCTTTTTCTGCAACAGCATGGATATGATTATATCCCGATTGCCGCCTCACAAAGTGTTGACAAAGAATATCATGGCCGATATTCGCATAAAAAAGCCGCCTATTTTGCAGGGCTTGGAACGGTAGGCAAAAACAGTTTGTTCCTGCATTCTGTATATGGTTCAAGAATCCGGCTTGCAACAGTCTTTACCGATGCTCCGCTCACAGCTGGCCATCCTTTAGAATATTCTCTCTGTAACGGTTGTAATGCTTGTGTCAAGGCATGCCCGGCTTTTGCAATAACGGGTGCGGAATGGGAACCGGGAATCGAGCGTAATAAACTGTTCGATCCTGCCGCCTGCAGCAATTATATGAAGCGTGAATTTCAGCAAATAGGGCGGGGTGCTGTCTGCGGAATATGCATGCGTGTCTGTCCGATTCATAATAGTTACCCCCCGGCAAAGCCGGGGGTTCTTCATATGCGGGCAAAGCCCTGTTTTTCTGGCGGCGCCTCAAGGCGCTGGTACGGTCTGCCACTTGCAAAAGTGTGTTACTTGCTACCCGTAAACGGGTCTACGTACT
>JAUZPM010000075.1 GCA_030705925.1 Bacillota bacterium | reverse complement strand
ACCGAGAAGAACAGAATAACGGTGAAAACTGCAATTAGGGGCAGGATGGTCTTCAGCTGACGACCCAGATAGGCTTCAGCTCCTGAACGGATAGCGTTCCAGATTTCCTGCATTTTGGGGGTGCCCTTATCCTCCTTCAGGACTTGCCTGCGCAGCAATAGAGCGTAGGCGAGGCCGAGAAAGGCAATGAGCAGCACAACGTAGATAGAAATAGTTTCAAATGCGCTTGCGTTTTGCAGACTGGTCATAGTATTTGCTCCTTTGTATGTATTTTTTCGTTAGAAAATAAAATACAAAAATCTCAGCAAACCTTAAGTGACTGGTTAACTACAAACAGTACATACCGTCAGAACACGAAATTTTCATATTCTAAATATCAAGTATGTAACGCATACTTAAGCATTAACGGGTTTTGGAGCACAAATATAAAGTTATTTTCAATAATGTTTTGTGAAACGGCTTGATAAATTAACTGAAAATTTAAAAAAACATTTCCCTTTTATAGACTATACCACAAATGTAAGAAATTGTCATAATGCTTTTCCAACAAACTTTATTGGTATATTTTGGTGTATATTTAATTCAAATTTTAATTTGATTTGTGAATTACCTTTCCTTTTCACGATTGTTTTCGTGCCCTGTGCTTTGCTATGACTAAAATTTCGTTGCATAACAGAATTTTCAACAATATTTGAACTTCTGATGACTTTTCAACAGCAAAAGGACGCGCTGCAAAATTTTCATTTTGCAATACGCCCTTTATTCTGTTCTATAATTGTAATTGCATTTGTTATATCAAACTTAATTTTTGCAAGTTTACGTGTTGAATATTGCAAATAAAAACATTTTCGCTTTCATACGTATTAATCTTACAGCTTTTAGCAGAGAATTAATAATCGTTATTAAAAAATAACTGCATGTCAATAGTAAAATGTTTACAATTTATATTGCTATACTCACACATTTGTAATTATACATAAACATTAGAATGTTTAACCAGCTGTTCTTTATTCATTATTACACTATTGACATTTTGCAAGTTGGATGCTACAATTCAATCAAAGTTAAACATCACAAATGGCAATGAAGCCGGTTACCCATTATTGTTTATGGGTTCCGGCTTTTAATATTTCCGAGGGTAATTCAATTCAATACAGGCAATGAAGCCTTATCCGTCAAGGATAATGGCTTTTTTGTTTATATAAACCAATATGAATTTGGGGGAATTAAGATGGCAGAACAGGTAACAATGAAAAAAACACTAGGCCTTACTGGTGTAACAGTCAATGCCATGGCATTGATTGCACCCGGTGCGTTCCTATGGCTTACCTATCAAATGCAGGCGTCCCAGACCGTTAACGGTGAATCCACTGCAAAAGACATGTTTGCCGGTCTTGCTTTCGCGCTTGTTTTGGCACTTCTCACAGCTATATCCTACGCAAAGCTTGCAACCCTGTATCCCGAGGCCGGAACCGGAAGCTCCTATTATTTTGCAGAGCACGCTTTTATGTCCACTGAAAAGCTTTCTATTTTTTCTCGTATCAACAAGTTCGTCGTGGGCTGGTTTTCACACCTCTATTATTGGGTTTACCCGGGCCTGATGGTCGGCATGTTTGCCATACTCCTCAACTATATTACGGGTCAGTTCGGTGTTAGCCTCTCCATTCCGGTTCAGATGCTGATTGCAGTTGGCTTATCGGCCATTACAGGATTTGTTGCATACCGCGGAGTTTCAGGTTCAACAACCTTCAGTGTGGTTATTAATATCATCCAGATTGTTACAATTATCTTTATATCTGTGCTTGCAATTGCATACAGGCTGTCAAATCCGCAGCATGTCACCTTTGTTTTTACAAATCCGCTTGACATTGTCATGCCTCATAATTTTATGAATGTCATGTATCAGTCTTCAATTGCCATACTCGTTCTGGTAGGATTTGAATCCGCAACGGCACTTGCCGCCGAATCGAAATCCATTAAGCACGTCAGCCGCGGAACAATTCTGTCGCTTGTGCTTCAGGGTCTTATCTTCTATTTCTTCGAATATTTCGCCGCCAACGGCTGGATTAACACCTCCTATACAGGAGTAGACAGCACTGGAGCACCGGTGAACGGTTTGGGGGCCGCAGCTAATTCTGCCGCACCAATTGGTGATATGGTTAAGAATCTCGGTGACACTCTGTTAAATAATTCCGGCTTTATCTGCATGATTCTCGTGGCTATCTCCGTAGCCATCGCTGTATTCGGAACAACGCTTTCTTGCATGAACACTGGCGTGCGCGTCACTTACGCCATGGCAAAGGATGAGGAAATGCCAACTGTCCTGAACGCTCTTCATATTAAGCATGCCACTCCGCATACTGCCGTTGTGATTATCACAATTGTATCCGCTGTAATCGGCGCATTTACGGTTATTAACCTTACAACGCTGACGGCCGTCACCTTGATTTCTAATATAGGCACCTTCCTGCTCTATGGAATGACCAACCTGATTGCCTTGGTTGCGTTCTGGAAGCAGCCGAAGAAAAACCCGATTACGGCAATCATTATTCCGATTCTTGGCGCGATTGCCAATATCGGCATGCTGGTCATAGTCATCCTGCTCGCAATTGTTTCGGGCGGAGCAACCATGATGTCTGCACTTATCGCCATTGGTGTTTCAGTTGTCTGGCTCATCGTAGGTATCGTCTACTTCAGACTTCACTCCAAAAAGGCAGGCAAGACCATTTTGGTTAAGCAAAACGCAGAGGCATAAAAACCTATTGCATAATTGAATGAAATCTGCTGCAAAAGTGCCCTTTCATGATTAGAAAGAGGCCTTTTGCAGCAGATATATAGTTAAATCAATAATTCGCTTTTATGTAAATTTTCAGCAAACAGTTTCTGTAACGGGCTGTTTGATAAACGGGAGCGCTGTTGTTATGATCAATACAATGAAAACAAAACTAAATATTGATTTAAATGTGCAGTGCTGCACGGACAAAGGTATGGTACGCGAGAATAATGAAGATTATTGCGGCTATTTCGTACCTGAAGATAAAAGAGTAAAAGAAAAACTGGGAAGCCTTTTTGCCATTGCAGATGGTGTCGGCAGTTCGCGGGCCGGTGAAGTTGCAAGTTCGGAAGCGGTTAATGTTCTTTTGCAGGAATATTATTTCGGAGATTATACCGAAAAAAATATTGAAAGGTTTAAATCGGCCTACCAATTCACTGCACTGCATATTTATGATTTGGCTGAAGCCAACGGCAGCTGCAATAAAATGATGTGCACACTCACCTCGCTTTTGATCAAGGATAACAAGTTCTATATTTCACATGTCGGAGATTCGAAAGCATTTTTACTCAGAGACGGCAATTTTATTCAGCTAACCAAAGATCATAGCGTCGTCGGTAAGCTTTTGAGAATGGGTTTTATTACAAAGGAACAGGCCAGAACACATCCGAATAAGCATGTTATACTCCGCTCACTGGGTGAAAGGCCAATATTGCCTGCTGACTTTTATTCCGGAAATGTTCAGGAGGGTGACGTTTTCTTTTTATGCACGGATGGAATTTTTGAACATTTCACTGACGAAGAAATACAAAATTTTCTAGTAGAAAAAAGGCATGTGAGCGAAAGCATAGACAAATTAATAGAGATTGCAAATGAACGCGGCGGCGAAGATAACATGACCGTTATGTCGATAGATATTAAATAATAATATTTGAAACAATATTGTCGGCACTTGTGCTCTTGTGTTTACTTTTTTAATAAACTTGATATAATATAATTATTTAAATTTGATTGCAAGGTGGTGTTATTTTATATGGTTAAAGTAGAATGCATAATACGCCCAGATAAAATCGCAGGTGTAAAAGACGCAATATCGAACTTTGGCGTGCACGGCATGACGGTTACGGAAGTAATCGGGTGCGGCTTCCAAATGGGTCATACGGAAGAATTGAATTGGAATACAGAATTGAACATTAATCTGCTGCCCAAAACTAAAATCGAAATGGTTGTGCCTGACGAAATCGTTGAACAAGTTATTTCGGCCATTATAAAGGCGGCAAAAACCGGAGAAATCGGCGACGGTAAAATCTTTACTTCGCCTATAACCGACGCTATTCGTATTCGCACTGAAGAACGGGGCGATAAGGCCATTTAAGATTCTGTAAAAATTAAGCCCGGACGGAGTGTGACAAGATGCCCCAGCCTGAAATCGGAACGGTCATAGGTGAAAGGTATAAAATTATCGGTACTCTGGGTCATGGCGGATTTGCCGGAACCTATCTCGCGGAGGACTTACAGGGAAACAAAAAAGTGGCACTGAAACTTCCCGAAGTCAGCCAATTGGGAGATCCTGCTGTTTATGAACGTTTTAAACGTGAACTTTCCATTGGAAAACTCTTACAGCATCCGGATCTCACTGTTGCAATCGATTCTTCTGAGGGCACTCCCCCCTATCTTGTATTTAACTATCTGGAAGGCGATACTCTTGCTAAGGTGTTAGACGAAGGGAAGCTATTTCCTATTAATGTAACCACAGATATGGTTGCAAATCTGTTGGATGCCTTAGATTACTGTCATAAAAAGGGTGTTTGCCACCGAGACATTAAACCGGAAAATCTGATGGTTGGAAACGACGGCCATTTAAAGATTATCGATTTCGGGATTGCCATGATGAGTAATTCCCCTAGGGTTACATGGAGGGGCTTTTCCGGGCTAATCGGCACACCAGAATATATGTCTCCTGAGCAAATTAAGGGTGAGCGGGGAAACGAAAAAAGCGATATCTATGCTGTAGGATGCCTTCTTTACCATATGATTGCCGGATTTCCGCCTTATAGCGGAGACAACCCAATGACAGTCATGTATCAGCACCTCACTTCAACACCAAAACCGCTGAATCAAATTAAGCACGATACTCATCCAGCAATTTGGGCATGTATCTGCCATGCGATGAGAAGAAGAAAAGACGAGCGCTACAGCACCGCCCATGACATGGCAGAGGATTTACGTCACTTGGATGAGGTGGATTTGAAATATTCTCAATTACCTGATCCGCCAATGGTCGCTGTATCACAAAGCAAGCACTTTAATAAGTTTCTCTGGTTGATTATCGCTGCCGCCGCAGTTGCAGCTGCAGCCTTGGGAATTCTGCTGTATATATTCAACAGATAAATTGCAGTAAAAGGGGCTGTTGCAAAACAGCCCTGTGGAAAAAAGTCGAAGCAACTTACCCAAAAAGGGTTGGCTGCTCCGACTTTTTGCTTTAGAATTTTGTTTTAATGCTGAATTAGGGATGAACAAGACAATGCTCAATATTTTTAGAGAAAAAATGTAGATATTCGTTTTGCTTCTGATGCGCATCGACCTGAATATGTAGGCGCTAATATTCAAAAAATGATGTCTTTGTTTACCTAGATAATAAAAATAATATTTGGCGGACCAAGCTCCCGCCATACTGGGTTAACGTACCTAATGAGCAAACTGGGGACCCTGGCACGATATCGAGCTTCCCATTTTGTTTATGACATGAACAAGCTTTAAAATTCAAGTTAGTGTACTCACCGTGAGTAAGTCTGGAATGCTGGCACGTTACTCACCGTGAGTAAGTTTGGAATGCTGGCACATTACTCACCGTGAGTAAATTATTCCCGCTTTTTCCTTGACTTATGGGTACAAAACGATGTTGTGCCGGTAATGTCAGCAATGGAAAAAGAAGAATGCCCGCACTTTACAGAAACAGCGAACGAATAATCCTACGGCTGTGCTATTGGTTAGACGGGCAGAAGGGAAACCACCATGGCACTTGAAGAAAAACGACTTGAACGCTTGTAATAACCTCCGTCAGTCCACACAAATGATAGGCGGGGGATGCTTTTGAATATTGCTGCCTTAATACGTAATAGATTACGCATTATAATAGTGGACAGTAAGGGGGATGCCTAGTGAAAAGCTACAGTTCAAGAGATGTATTAAGGTACTTGAAGCGGATGGATTGTATTTCGTAGGCTGCGACGGTGACCACTGGCAATTCAAACACACAATTAAAAAAGGGCGAACAACAATAATGCACCCCTGAAAGAACATACCAATAGGTACATTGAAAAGTATCGAAAAACAAGCGGGAGTTAAATTTCCTTAATTCCCGTCCCCTTACCCTATAATGAATGGAGGCATTAACATGTCAAGTAAAAACAGATATTCATTTATTGCTGTGTTCAATTATGCAGAGGATGGAATTTCAATCTCATTTCCTGACCTTCCCGACTGCTTACCCTGCGCATCTACAGAGGATGAGGCTTTTAAAACCGCCCAAGAAGCGTTAGGTCTCCACTTGTGGGGCATGGAACAAGATGGGGAGGGGATACCCGCACCTAGACCGTTAAAAAATATTGAGGTTCGCAACAATGAAGTGGCGGTTATGGTGGAGGTATTTATGCCGCCGGTTCGGGAGCGGGTAAATAACCGTTTTGTCAAAAAAACACTTTCCCTTCCCGCGTGGCTGGCTGCACAGGCTGAAAAAGATAATGTGAATTACTCAAAACTTTTGCAATCTGCTTTAATAAATTATTTGGGAGTAGATTCTCCAAACAGTCAGAACTATAAACAGGGCTAAATTTATATAAGATAGATTGTAATATAACAATAGAACGTATTCATAATGTAGAGTCACATATTGCTGAAGCAGAGTGAAAAAACCCGGTAAGAAAAGAAGTAGCTTCTGGATTTGCCCCTGATTTTACTGTTAGTTCTTTTGACGAGATAATAGCGATTGTGAACCAATATAATTGCTTATAGACTTTTTCTTCAAAGTGCTTTATCTAAAATCTTATCCTTTATTTCGTAATCACCGTGAGTAAAATGAAGTAGAAGGCAGAAAGATTACATGGATTTTGGTAATAGATCAAATTAACGGGACGGCTAATCAGCCGTCCCGTTTTATCTTGAAAGCAGATTTGCAATTATTAATCGAATAATAACATCAACAGCCTGCTCATACCGTTCGAAGGAAACATAAGGATGAACTTTTGCTGCATCAACACTGGAATCTTTGTATGTATCAATTACTTGTCCGATTTTTACCTGAATGGCCTCCGGTGGAAAGTAATCGAGGTAAACATTTTCGAAACTTTGGATCGATTGCAAAGTTTTCAACGGCCTGAAATCGGGATTGTTCTGCAGATATATCTGTTCATTTTCCATCCAGTCTTGTCTTGCACGACTCCGACCACAGAGCGCATAATCATCATGAGACGAAAAGCTCTCAATTACAGGCCGGGAAATAAGCTCAATCCAAAGCATATCGGTCAGCAAATGAACAAAGTATCCTAGATAAAACGATTTTTTGTCTAAATCGGTCTCGTTGCTAACATAAGCATTATAAAAGCGGCTGTAATGGATTGGCGAATCCCAATTAGAGGGTACGTCTGTCCAATGAGAAACAGCACGAGGGGGGATGTAACTTTTCTTTCCGTTGTCGGTGAAGACCGGCATACCGCTGTCAGTTGCAATGCTCCCGACAAGATAATTTTCCATATTGACGTAGAGATTCAGCTTTTGAATAACAGCGTCAGCTACCCTAAGGTGCGTTATCCAATATGCCATTATAGAACCACCTCAAATGCGATTTATATTCCTATTCGTTTGTTCAAAGCATAGCACAGATTGAAGATATCTGCAATTTTACACAGATGAGTTGCTTTTTTTGAGTTCTTCTTTACAATACAAGTGAAGCACAAGTGTACCCATATAAAATTTTTATTAAGCAACTGGTAACAAAATATGTAAATGATAAGGGGTGGAATTTAAAAGAGATTTATGTAGATGACGGATATTCTGGCACTAACTTTGATCGTCCCGATTTTAAGCGAATGATAAATGATGCTGAAAATGGGAAAATTAACTGTATTGTTACCAAAGACATGAGCCGCTTCGGACGTGATTACATTAAAACTGGGCAGTATGTTGAAGAGTTCTTTAATGAGAATAACATTCGCTTAATCGCTGTTACTGATGATTTCGACAGCATGAAGGATGATAACGGATATTTCGCTTTTAAGAACATAATGAATGAATGGTACCCCAAAGATGTATCAAAGAAAGTTCGGCAAGTTAAGAAGAGCCGTGCACAACAGGGTAAGTTTATGGGAAGCCACGCACCTTATGGTTATATCAAATCGCCAGCAGACAAGCATTTACTTTCATTGATGAGTCTGCTGCTAAGGTTGTTCGTCGAATATTTGATGAGTTTCGTTCAGGCGCAAGCGCTCGTGGTATTAGTGAGAAGCTTAATATCGAGAAGATCGATTCACCTCGCTTTTTTTGTTTTAGTAATGGCAGTGGTCAAAAACCCAAAGCAAATGAACACAATAGTTGGTCAAGCTCCACGATATTAAGTATGATTAGAAATCAAGTCTATATTGGTAATATGGTACAAGGAAAACGTGAAGTCGTATCCTTTAAGAAAAAAACACGTCGTGCTGTTGATCCTTCCCAGTGGATTATCGTCGAGAACACTCACGAACCAATTATTGATCGTTCTACTTGGGATGATGTTCAATCTAGGATAGTTAATGGAAAACATCATGTTCGTAGGACAAAGTCAGCAGACAAAATCGGTCTATTTTCAGGTTGTGCTATTTGTGGCGATTGTGGCTTGAAATTGGCATATTACAAAAGAAATAGTTATCGATGCTCGTTATTCAATAATGCTGGAAAAGAAGCTTGTTCACCGCATTCAATCCGGGAATCTACCTTGTCGGAATTTGTACTAAATGATATTCGTCATTATGCAGTTCTTGCGAAAGCCGTGCGTGACAAAATCCGCCAACGGCTGATTAGAGACATGAGCAAATCACGCATAAACGAGACAAAGCTTCTGGAAAGAAAAATCAGTGAATTAGAAGCAAAACAGAGGGAAAATTAAAATGCACTCAAGGATTTATACATAGATAAATGCAACGGAATAATTACAGATGTTCCGTTTTTATCTATATCAAAAAGTTTATCCATGGAAGTTCAAAACATCCCCGAACAATTAAAATCATCTTACGATGCTCTACAAGCGCAAAAGAGCATTCAGGGCAATGTTGATGAATGGTTAGATTGCATCGAAAGCTGCCTTGATGTTCGAGAGTTAGATCGGTCTATTGTTGCAAAGCTGATTGACAAGATCATCGTGAGTGAAAAAGTCGAACACGAAGGTAAATCCTACACGCAGGACATCATTATCCAGTATCGTTTTGTCGGTAACATTTCCGACAAAAACGAAGAGGCACCGCTTAGTTTCCTAAACGATGCCTAATCGAAACTTTCTAGTCAAAAGTTTAATGGGAGTATGCTCGGACAAGCATACTCCCATCATGGCGGAGAAGAAGGGATTTGAACCCTTGCGCCGGTTACCCGACCTACACCCTTAGCAGGGGCGCCTCTTCACCACTTGAGTACTTCTCCGTATGGTGAAAATGTTTT
>JAUZPM010000074.1 GCA_030705925.1 Bacillota bacterium | reverse complement strand
TTTGCTGATATTACCGGCGTTGACAAACGCACGCTTCTTGCATCGGAAGTTATTATTCACGGGAGAAAAGATGTTTATGGCGTTGTCAGCTGTCAGCCGCCGCATCTTCAAACTGAAGAAGAAGCAAAAAAGACTGTATCGTTAGATAAACTTGTTATAGACATCGGGTTTAGCGAGGAAAAAGCTAAAGAGCTTGTCTCTGTCGGTGATGTCATATCCCAGAAAAGCAAATGTATCGAGCTTATGAACGATCAAGTTTCCGGAAAGGCTTTTGATGACAGAGCAGCTGTTTCGGCAATAATCAAAGCTTTTGAAAATCTTCAGAAAACACAGCTTCCATATAATCTTGTAATGGTTGCAAGCGCTCAGGAGGAAACAGGCTGCCGCGGAGCCAGAACGGCAACATACAGGGTTGCCCCGGATGAGGCTATCGCACTTGATGTTTCATTTGCATATACGCCTGACGCCTCAAAAGAGGATACCGGAGAACTCAATAAGGGTCCTATGATCAGTTATGCGGCTACAATAAAAAGAGAGCTATTCAAATCGCTTCAAACAATTGCAAAGGCAAAGAAGATTCCATATCAGCTTGAGATTATGTCCGCAACATCAGGAACGAATACAGACAAGATCCAGCTTTCAAGAGATGGTGTTGCCGCAGGGCTTATTTCTATTCCGCTCAAATACATGCATACGGGGATAGAAACATTATCCCTTAAAGACCTTGAAAATACAGCAAAGCTTCTTACAGCCTATGCTCTCAGCAAAAAGGAGGAATGGGCTGATGCTTGATTTACTAAAACGTTTATCCCTTGCCCGCGGCGTGTCGGGAGATGAGGGAGGAATCAGGAAGCTTATAACATTTGAGCTCAAACCATATGTCACGGATATTTATGTTGATAATCTAGGAAACCTGATTGCCTATAAAAAGGGCATGGACAGCAGCAAAAAAGTGATGGCAGCGGCACACATGGATGAAGTCGGGCTGGTCGTAAAGCATATAACTGACGAGGGATTTTTACGCTGTATGCCGATGGGCGGCATCGATCCGCGGGTTGTTCTGGGGAGAAGGGTGCTTATTGGTGAACGGGGTGTTCCGGGTGTTATAGGAACCAAGGCTGTGCACCAGCAAAACAAGGATGAGCGCAGCGAGGCGCCCGATTTTAAAAAGCTTTTGGTGGATATCGGGGCGAAAAACAGGGAAGACGCGCTTAAAAAAGTTGCGCTTGCTGATACTGCTGTTTTTGACAGCGATTTTATATTATTTGGTGACGGATTCGTAAAGGGCAAAGCTTTGGATAACAGGTGTGGCTGCCTCGCGCTTATTGAAGCGGCGAAAAAAACCGCGCTGTATGACACCTATTTCGTCTTTACCGTTGAAGAAGAGGTCGGCACAAAGGGCGCAAATACTTCAGCCTACAAAATCGAACCCGATATTGCTATTGTCGTAGATACGACAACGGCTGCCGACTTTGAGGGCGTTGACGAGGCGCGCAGAGCATCAAAGCTTGGTAGTGGAGCGGTAATTTTCTTTATTGAAAGCACTACAGTTTATGATCCGCATTCGGTAAATAAAGCTCGCGGTATAGCCGATAAAGCGGGCATACAATGGCAAAGTAAAAACGTCGCTGCCGGAGGACTTGATTCAGGCGCGATTCAGCGCTCAAAGGGCGGCGTTGAAACTATTGCCATAGCAACACCCTGTCGTTATCTGCATTCGCCATCATGCGTTGTCAGTGAAAGCGATCTTAAAGCGACAGTCGATTTAACATCAGCGCTTGTTACAAGCGAGCATCTTTTTGATTGAGGTGAGAGAGTATGAAATTATTAGAAGATTTAACGGCTATAGCCGCACTTCCGGGGCATGAAGCCCCACTGCGTGATTATATAGAGAATGCTGTCCGTTCTTATGCAACGGATATAACAACAGATAAAATGGGCAATCTGATCGTTCATAAGCAGGGCAGAAAAGACGCGTCGAAGTTCATGCTTAGCGCCCATATGGATGAGATCGGCGTTATGGTAACATTTATCGACGAAAAGGGTTATCTGCGTTTTACTAATCTTGGGTATTTGTATGTTGAACGTCTCAGCTGCCGGACTGTTACATTCCAAAACGGCGTAAAAGGCGTTATATACTGTGAGGAAGATGCCGACAAGTCAAAGCTGAAGATAACGAATTTTTATATAGATATTGGCGCGGATACCCGTGAAGAAGCTCAAAAGCTTATTTCAGTCGGAGAAGCTGGCATTATCGACGGTTCATTCGATGTGACGGGCGACAGGATTATAAGCAAGGCGCTTGACAACAGGGCAGGCTGTTATGTGCTTATGAAGGTTTTAGAACAGCTTCAAAATCCACTTTACGACTGCTATTTTGTTTTTTCGTCACAGGAAGAGGTCGGACTGCGCGGCGCGAGAACCGCTGCTTATTCAGTTGAACCTGACTATGCTCTTGCAGTGGATGTGACCGATACAGGCGACATGAAGGGCGTTAAGCCAATGGCGGTGGACCTTGGAAAGGGCGCCGCGATAAAAGTCAAAGACAGAGGCATCATTTCTCATAAGGCGATGGTCGATCACCTTTTGCGTATCGCCCGTGAAAAGGATATTCCTTATCAGATGGAAGTAATGGAGGACGGGGCCACGGACGCAGGCGAAATACACCTTACTAAAAGTGGAGTTATAACTGGCGGGATTTCGATTCCTACACGATATATCCATTCACCTGCTGAAATGTGTGACAAAAAGGATCTGGAAAGCTGCGTCACGCTTATTGAGGCGGCTTTATCCGAAGCCATTTAATTTATGCCGCATAGGCGGCGGAAACGGACGGGAAAATGCTCAGGAAATATAATCGGACTGATACAAACGCAATTATAGAATATCTGCAAGATGCACCGGAACTGCAGATTATATTCGAAGCAAACCACAACACGGAGGATCACTTTCATTTTGACGGCTTTGTATCGAATGATAAGATGGAAACGGTGATGCTTATTTTCGGCGGAAGCATCTACCTTAAAGCGGATGAGGATGCCGATTTCGAAGAAATAGCAGGTCTTATAAACCTCTGCAATCCTGTCGATCTTCAGACAGGGATTATAGAGGCTGACAGACTTAAACCATACCTTAAAAGGGTCAAGAACAGCTCAAATTACAAATTAGCAAGGTATGAGGGAACGCCGGAGGTTAAGGCGCCGAAGTTTGAGATAAAACCAATGGATATCTATCCGGAATGCAGGGCTGTTTACGACCTCCTTTGCAGTGCGGAAATGTCGCCGGGAATTCCTTTAGACAGGTATTATGTAACAAGAAAGCATTTCATAAATATAAGCTCATCGCGCACATATTTTGCAGTGGACGGCGAGAACGCTGTCAGCACTGCTTCCACAATGGTGGAGACACAAAACGGAGCTTATCTATATGCGGTTGCGACTCATCCCGATTATCGGAACCGGGGACTTGCAACGGAAGTCGTTTCAAAGCTGATTGGAGACCTTACTGCCGAGGGGAAAACCTGCTATATTTCTTTTCGCAACCCTGCGGCGGAAAGCGTTTATAAAAAATTAGGGTTCAAAGTGGTCTGCGACAAAACAATAACATGGTTTGAACGGGAGTAAAAGTGGAATTTAACAGTTTTTTTAACATATCTGATAAAATTGCAGCGGCGGCAGATAAAGCTTTGGGGCTTGCAAAGCCGCAGTTTGAGAACATAGAAAAAATCGCTGCATTAAATACACAAAAGGTGCTTGCCGCATTTATTAAAAATAAGGTAAGCGAGGCTGACCTTGGCGGAACGACGGGTTATGGATACAACGACCGTGGAAGAGAAGTTATCGATGCTGTTTTTGCCGACGCACTCGGCGCGGAATCTGCAATGGTGCGTCATTTCATGCTGTCCGGCACACATGCGCTTACGACCGCTCTATTCGGGGTTTTGCGCCCCGGCGACGTAATGTTATCGGTTGCGGGAAAGCCGTATGATACGCTTGACGAAGTAATAGGCATAAGCGGGAAGGGAAAAGGCTCTCTTTCAGAATTCGGCGTTATATATAAAGAAATTTCGCTTAAAAAAGACGGAACACTGGACTATGACGCAATAAAAATTGCACTTTCGGACAAGCCAAAGGTCGTTTACCTTCAGCGTTCAAGGGGTTATGCTGTCCGCCCGTCTATAGAAGTAGCATATATTGAAAAATTATGCGGGATCGTAAAGAGCGGTTCGCCGGAAAGTATCATTATGATTGACAACTGCTATGGCGAGTTTGTTGAAACGAGAGAGCCGACAGAAGCCGGCGCTGACCTTATAATCGGCTCGCTTATCAAAAACCCGGGCGGCTCTTTTGCCGAATCCGGCGGATATATCGCAGGAAGACCGGATTTAGTCGAGCTTTGCTCATACCGTCTCACTTCACCCGGGCTTGGAGCGGAGATAGGCGCGACGCTTGGACAAAACAGAAACATTTTAAGAGGCATATATTTTGCGCCGATGATAGTGGGTGAGGCACTGAAAACCGCAGTCTTTGCCGCGGCGCTTTTTGAGACGCTGGGTTATGACTGTTCGCCGAGGTTCAGCGATAAAAGAACAGATATAGTTCAGCAAATCATTCTGAATGACCCTGACGCGCTTGTGGCATTCTGCGGCGGCATACAGGGCGGTTCACCTATAGATTCATATGTAACCCCTGAGGCGTGGGACATGCCCGGATATGACAGCAAAGTCGTTATGGCCGCTGGTGCGTTTGTAGGAGGATCATCGATAGAACTTTCGGCAGATGGGCCGATAAAACCGCCGTATGCAGCGTTTATGCAGGGCGGCGTGATGTTCAATGCCGCAAAAATCGGCGTCGTTCTCGCGGCGCAAAAACTATATGAAAAAGGTTTCTTGAAAAATCTTTGATGATGTGGTAAAATTTTTCTAAATACGGAGTTTTATATGATTATTCTCGGCGTTGACCCGGGTATCGCATCTGTCGGATACGGCGTTGTCCGTTATGTCGGCAATCAGTTCTCGCCTATTACATACGCGACATTCCATACTGCCGCAGGGCTGCCGCTTCCGGTAAGACTTAGGCAGATATACGAGTTTTTGCTTGAAACGATTGATAAATATCATATAGATGCAATGGCGGTTGAAGAGCTTTTTTTCAATACGAATGTAAAAACGGCAATAACCGTAGGACATGGCAGAGGCGTTGTTCTGCTGGCTGGTTCTATGAGCGGCGTTCAGGTGTTCGAATATACGCCGCTGCAGGTGAAACAGGCGGTCGTAGGGTATGGGCGTGCGGACAAGAATCAGGTTCAGCAGATGGTGAAGATCATGTTAAATCTAAAAAGTATCCCTAAACCTGATGATACCGCTGACGCGCTTGCGCTTGCAATATGCCACGCACACTGCAGTTCATCTCAGCTTCCGATAATATAAGGGGGAACGCTATGTTTGCTTACTTACAAGGTGAAATTACCGGGATGGATGACTCAAGCATCATCGTAGACGTCGGCGGCGTGGGCTTTCGGTGCAGCACAACTGCAAATACCATGAAACAGGTTGGCGGAACAGGTGTGAAGGCTAAAATCTTTACATATATGAATGTCAGAGAAGATGCAATCGATTTATTCGGATTTTACACTGAAAATGAACTTTTTTGTTTTAAACAGTTGATTTCTGTCACAGGCGTCGGCCCTAAAGTTGCGCTTGCGATATTGTCTGAAGTGACTCCCGATACGCTTGCTTCAAGTATAGCGCGCGGCGATATAAAAGCGCTTACACGGGCGCCGGGAGTTGGCCCCAAGCTTGCCCAGCGCATTGCAATGGAGCTTAGGGACAAGCTCGGAAGCGGCGCTTCAAACAGCGACGATCAGGCTGCACAGTCTTTGAACTTTACAACTAATGGGAAAGACGACGAGGCTATTGATGCTCTTATGGTGCTTGGTTATACTCAAAGTGAGGCAAAAAATGCAGTTAAAAGCCTCAATACGGCGGATATGAGCGTTGAGGATATCGTACGGATAGCGCTTAAGTCTCTTATGAGGTAAAAATATGGAATTTGACCTTGACAACCGAATCGTAAGCTCTGGTCTTTCGGGTGAGGACAGCGATATTGAAACAACGCTTCGACCAAAGCGCATAGATGAATATATAGGACAGGAAAAAGCAAAAGATAACCTGTCGATTTTTATCGAAGCTGCTCGCAGAAGAAGCGAGGCTTTGGATCATGTATTGTTATACGGCCCCCCGGGACTTGGAAAGACAACACTTGCCGGTATAATTGCAAATGAAATGAATGTGAATATCCGCATAACATCCGGGCCTGCGATCGAAAAACCCGGCGACCTTGCGGCACTTCTCACCAATTTATCTGATAACGATATACTGTTTATAGATGAAATACACCGCCTGTCACGCAGTGTTGAAGAAATCCTATATCCCGCGCTTGAGGATTATGCCTTAGACATTATTGTGGGAAAAGGCCCATCCGCGCGAAGCATCAGGATTGATTTAAAAAAGTTTACATTAATCGGAGCTACTACAAGAGCGGGACAAATTGCGGCTCCGCTTCGCGACCGTTTCGGCGTTATACTGCGGCTTGAGCTTTACTCGCCGGATGAACTTGCAAGGATAGTGCGCCGCAGTGCAAATATTCTGAACATTACTATCGAAGATGACGGAGCTTTTGAGATTGCCGCTCGTTCACGAGGCACTCCGCGTATCGCAAACCGCCTGTTAAAGCGTGTTCGAGATTTCGCAGAAGTTGAGGGAAACGGTATTATATCGAAAGAAATAGCCGACAGTGCGCTAAAACGCCTAGAAATCGACAAGCTTGGACTTGACAGCATAGACAGACGTATGTTAAACTCCATTATCGTAAATTTCGGCGGCGGTCCTGTCGGACTTGAAACGCTTGCCGCAACGATTGGCGAAGAATCGGTTACGCTTGAGGATGTGTATGAGCCTTATTTGCTTCAGATCGGATTTTTAAATCGAACCCCGAGGGGCAGATGCGCAACTAAAAAAGCTTATGACCATTTGGGGCTGACTTCACTCATGTCTCAGCAGACTTTTGAATAATAAATATTTTGTTAGGGGAGAATTGCAATGGCAAGATTATTCGGAACAGACGGCGTCCGCGGCATCGCAAATAAAGAACTTACTTGTGAACTTGCTTATAAACTGGGGCAGGCAGCCGCGGTTGTACTGACTGAGGATACTAAACATAAACCTAAAATTATGATAGGCAAAGATACACGCATTTCTTCTGACATGCTTGAGGCTGCAATGACGGCAGGCATTTGCTCTGTTGGAGGAGACGTTATCTCATGCGGTGTCATTCCTACGCCGGCGGTTGCTTACCTTACACGTAAATACGGCGCTGACGCTGGCGTTGTAATATCTGCTTCACACAATTCTTTTGAGCATAACGGAATAAAAATATTCAACGGTCAGGGCTTTAAGCTGCGCGATGAGCTTGAAGATGAGATCGAGGAAATTGTAAAAGGCGAGTCGGATAAGGAAAAAATGGCGTCAAGTGAGGAAATCGGCAGAATTATAAAGCCTGAGCGTGCGATTGATGATTATGTCAGGTTTTTATTTGACAATACGGACACAACGTTTGAAGATTTCCGTGTAGTTTTTGACTGCGCAAACGGTGCGACATCAGCTATTATTCCTCGCTTTATACATATGTTCGGCGTTAACGCCACAGTAATAAATGCTGAACCTAACGGCATCAATATAAATGAGAAATGCGGCTCTACTCATATAGAAGAACTTTCAAAGACTGTTACACGCCTCCACGCCAAAGTTGGCATTGCGTTCGACGGTGACGGCGACCGTATGCTGGCTGTTGATGAAAACGGCATACTGATCGATGGCGACAAGCTTATTGCGATTTTTGCAACAAAGCTTAAACAGGAGAATATGCTTAAGAACAATACCGCCGTTGTTACAACTATGTCAAACCTCGGATTTTTTGAGTGCATGAGCAATCATGAAATAAATACGAGCATGACGAAAGTCGGCGATAAATACGTGCTTGAGGAAATGCTGAAAAACGGTTATTCCATAGGCGGCGAACAGTCAGGTCATATTATTTTCGGTGATATTGCAACAACGGGAGACGGAATGCTTTCAGCGGTAAAACTGCTTCAGATCCTTTATAAAGACAAGGTGAAAGCGTCTGCTCTTGGCGGAATCATGGAGAAATATCCCCAGGTTCTCATCAACGTGAATGTTACGCGCAGTTACAAAGAAGCGCATACTGATGACGAGGAATTGCTGAACCTGATCGATAAATACAATGCTGAGCTCGAGGGAAAGGGCAGATTAATAGTTAGGGCATCGGGCACAGAACCGCTTATCCGTGTAATGGTCGAGGGCAAGGATTTTGACGAGATTAACGAAATCGCTAAAGATATAGCAGGAGTCATTACGAAAGCTAATCAAAAAATAAATTGCAACTGATACTTGCAAAAACTTTTCTTTTGTTTTATAATATTAAAGCTTCAGACTGTTAATAATTATAGCAGTCTGATATGCCGGTGTGATGGAATTGGCAGACGTGCTGGACTCAAAATCCAGTGGTGGCGACACCGTACCGGTTCGACCCCGGTCACCGGCACCAAATTAAGACACCTTTGGGGCAATCTCAGAGGGCAGAAAACCCCTTGAAAAAGGGGTTTTTTGCTATATAAAACAAAGTTTCAGAATGTATCAGCATTGTCTGCTGGTAAGGTTATAGACATATGTGATTGCACTTAATATCTTTTTGACCAGACTTGCCAAATCTAGACGTCAATATTAATACTCTGTTAAGTGTAACCGGGGTTGTTTGCAACAGGAGAATTATTGCTGTAACTATGTTTTTATAAGTGCCATTGACATCAGTTGGACGACATGATAAAATAACCACAATTCGATAACTGTCAAAGTGAGGATTACTATGACCACTCATCAATTGACAAAAGTATATAAAGCGCTGTCAAACGAAAACAGGCTTGAAATTTTTCTCAGCATCTTGAAAAGTGATGAGAAAAATTTCGAGACGCGCTGTGATTGCACAATCTCTTTGATTATGCAGAAACTGGGCATTGGCGCGCCGACGATTTCTCATCATTTAAAAGAACTGAACAATGCCGGGCTGATCGAAACAAAAAAGAACGGCAAATATCTGGTGGCTCATGTGAACAAAGAACTGCTCATTGATATAAAGAATGCGTTTGATTTTATAGAAAAGTAGGAAAACGGGCTTCAAATATTGATTTGTAGCCTGCTTTTTTGTATAAAACAGTTCGATAGTTGTAAAAGTGTGAAAGGGTGAATACGATGAAAAATGTCATTTTTTATTTCAGCGGGACAGGTAACAGTTTGCAGGTTGCAAAGGATATTGCAGGAATATTGCAGGAATGTGAGACTTTAAATATTGCAAAATTCAATACGGAAACTGAGATGAACGCCGAAAGAATCGGAATTGTCTTCCCAGTATATTTCTGGGGAATCCCCAATATAATAATCAGATTTTTAAGTGAAATCAAGTTGGTTGGAAATCCATATATTTTTGCTGTTGTAACTTGTGGAAATGTTGTCGGTGCATCCCTGATACAGGTTAATGATTTATTAAAGGTGAAAAATCAAAAGCTTTATTCCGGTTTTATGATTAAAATGCCTGAAAACTATATCATTTATTTCAATTCCGACAGCAAGAAAAAACAGCAGAAACGATTTAATGATGAAAAGAGAAAAGTGTCAGACATCT
>JAUZPM010000073.1 GCA_030705925.1 Bacillota bacterium | reverse complement strand
GATTGTAGACAAACCCGCCCGGAAGTAACGACAAAAACCTGACCCAAGTAAGAAGGGTAAAATTTACTCTATAAAAATCCTAAGATATGTCGTTAATACTATACTTTTCGATTTCAACTTTCGTTACATATTCTTTCTTTAAAGCTTGCAGCTTTTGGTAATGCTCTGCTTTTCCATGTGCTGCTTGAGCCTCACTGTTAACCCACATTTCGAGTAAAACTAAGGCGTTTTCAGAATCCAGAGGGATGTAATAATCATATTTGAAATTGCCAGGCTCTTCTTTTGAAGCTGTTATAATTCCCTGCTCGTTCACTTTTTCAAAAAACTCATTTCGCTTTCCCGGCTTGATTTCATATCTGACATTTACCATAATCCGCGTATGCATTTTGCTTACAGCCTGTTCATAATTTTCCGCTTTGACCACTGCGAAGTATTTTCCGAATTCCTTTGTCCATAGATCCATTTCTTCTTCAATATCTGTGACCTTCTGCATAATGAAGGCAACATATTTACAATCGGTTTCCGCCAGGGCGGGGAGAAATACTGAAAATCCCCATTTTACATCTTCTTTATCATCTTCAAATCCATTTCTTGCATCAACAACGAAGTTGCTATGCGGAAATTGCCTTAGTAAATTCAATGCAAATAACACTGGGGTTCTGTAATCATCAATGCGGGCAAACTTCTTCCATGTTAGATGCACCACATTATCGTTATCCACAAATCTTACATTGCAAAAGGCTGAATCGAATTCCGTATTGCCATTCATTAAAAATTCCTCATTCTATGTAAAAATATAAAAGATTAAACTGAAGTATTCAACAAGCATTAATTATATAGATGCCTGCTGTATTTCCGTCTGCCCAAAAATTTTTCTTCCCAATTCTTTGATGGGTGGGTTATATTCTCCTAAAGTGTCTATATAAAACGTAGGTGCATCAAAGTGGGGTTCGTCATAATGGCTTACGCTGAGTTCAACCCCCTGTCTAGCAAGGTCGACTCCCTTGTCTCCATGAAAATACTCCCTTAAAGGATTATCCACTCCGCGCCTTATAAATCTGTCAAGCGCGACCTTACCGTCCACTTTACATATTAATATGTATATTCTAGCTATGTTCTTATATTTCTCAAGCATTGCTGACCATACTTTATGTTGGAACGCGGCTTCCGCGATCAGAGATACGTTATTTGCCAGCAAATTCATGATTATCTCAAAATAGATGTCAGTAGCTATTTTATTGGTGTCAGCTGGAAGCTCTGAATGCCGTTTCCCAAAGGTATGGACATAGCCTTCTTTAATTTGATCACGGCTTATTATCGGCATAAAAAATTTTTCGCCAAGTTCCTTAGCAAACGTTGTTTTCCCTGCGCCCGGCCTTCCTGTGACCACCAATAAATATGGTTTTGCCATGCTTTTCACTCCTTCGCTTATATTATTTATAACTTATCTACTAAATACGGATTCGACTTGCAAAAAGCATAACTGGGTTATTTATAGTGCTATACAACAAAAGAAATCGATCGCTTTACAGAAAATCGATTTCTTTAGAGAAAAATATGGTGGAGACAGAGGGACTCGAACCCGCGACCTCCTGCATGTGAAGCAGGCGCACTAACCGGCTGTGCTATGCCTCCGAATGTAATTAACAGCTAAATTATTTTAGCATGGTTTAATAAAAAATGCAATCTTATTAACTGATGTATTAATAAAAGTTTATATATAAAGATTAAATATTATAATGCTTAAAATCAATAGGTAAGGGGAAAATAAATGAAATAAGATTTGGGGTGATGGTTTTTGCAAATATACGAACAGATAAAAGAAGACATTATTCAAGTTGGCAATGATTTATATCAGAAGGGGCTTCTTGTTGGAACTGATGGAAATATAAGCGTTCGAATATCTCAAAATAAAATCCTTATAACAGCTTCGGGATTTTGCAAGGGTAGGATGAGTAAAGATCAAATCAGTCTAGTTAGCTTGGATGGTTCAATTATATCAGGTCTAAAACCCGCACGAGATATTCGAATGCATCTTGCGGTATACAGGCAAAGACCAAAAGCCAATGCAGTTGTTCATGCCCATCCGCCCGTCACAACAGGGCTATCGATGTCGAAACTTGATTTCAGCAGGGTTGCTCTTCCTGAAGTGCTTTTCAATTTACATGGAATTGCTGTAACAGAATATTGCACTCCGACGACTATTGAGGTTCCGCGTGAAGTAGAGCGAGTTTTAAAAGAGAATCCGGAAAGTCAGGCTATTATCCTTACAAGTCATGGAGCATTGACGATCGGTGACGATGTCTTTGACGCATATTATAAAATGGAGACGCTTGAAATGTTCTGTAAAGCTACGCTGGTGTCGCGGTTGTATGGAGATACACGTTACTTAAACGATGAGCAGCTAAAGAATGTTAATCGACTAATTTCCGGGGAACACCCTGATGAAGTCATAAAACCATAAAAGTTTTACCGAAAGTGTAATCAAATGAAAGATTTTATTGTAGGAACCAACTGGAAAATGAATAAAACATTTTCTGAATCAGAAAAGTATATAAATGATTTATTAGAGTTAGTAAAGGCTCATTCTCAATACACATATTTTGTTATTCCTCCATATACTCACCTTAAAACTGTCAGAGATCAGCTGCGTAACTCTAATGTCCTGCTGGGAGCACAAAACATGCACTGGGAGCAGGAAGGGTCATACACTGGAGAAATTTCGCCTTTGTGGCTCAGCGAAATTGGAGTCAATATCGCGGAACTTGGACATTCGGAAAGACGCCAGTTTTATAATGAGAATGATGAAGATTTAAATAAAAAGGTACATGCAGCGCTCAAATATCACATGACTCCGCTGCTATGCATTGGCGAATACGCTAAAGATAAATATTATAAGATCACAAAAGAAGTATTATGCAGGCAGATAAAAATTGCATTATCAGGTGTAGACTCGAAACAGACTAAAAGCATTTGGATAGCATACGAACCGGTTTGGGCGATAGGAGAAAAGGGTATACCAGCAGAACCCAAATATGTTGAAGAGGTGCACTCATATATACGTGACCAGCTTAAAGATTTATTCGGAGAAAATGGGGATCATATTCCTATTCTCTATGGTGGGAGCGTAAATGTTGAAAACTGTGTTCCAATAGCGCAAAGAAAAAATGTTAACGGCTTATTTATAGGTCGTTCAGCTTGGAATATAGATTCGTTCAAAAAAATCATTGAATTACTTGAACAAGCCAAAATGGAAGTTCATAAGGAGTGAAAACTTACGGGAAGTTGTTTTCTTGGACTTGATTATGGCACTGGTGGGTGCAAGGCTTGTATAATAGATGAAAATGCCAATACGCTAGCGTATGCGTTTCGTGAATATCCTATTATAACGAACCTTGAAAACTACTCTGAACATTTAGCTGCTGATTATTGGCCGGCGTCATGCGCAATAATTAAGGAATGCATCGAAAAATCAAAAATAAATCCGCATGATATAAAGGGTATTGGGACATCAGCTGCGCTTCCGTCTTTAGTAATGATAGATAAAAATGGCGATCCTGTACACAACGCATATAATCTTATGGACAGGCGTGCAGGCAAGCAAGTCAAGTGGCTAAAGGATACAGTTACAGCTAAAAAAATATTTCAAGTGACAGGCAACCGTATTGAGGATCATCCTATAATAGTTAACTTGCTTTGGGAAAGGGAAAATCGGGCTGAGGATTTTGCCAGAATAGATAAAGCTCTCACGATAGACGGATATATAAGATATAAATTAACAGGTGAAAAGACAGCGCACTATTCAGCGGGAATATTTTATGGAGTGGCTTATGATATTTTAAAAAACGAGTTTGATAAGCAGATAATGGAGTTTATTGGGCTTAAGCCTGATTTGTTCCCCAAGTTTTATCGCTGTGAGGATATAATTGGCTATGTTACAGAGCAGGCGGCAAAGGATTGCGGTTTGGTTCCGGGAATTCCGGTAGCAGGTGGGCAGGTCGATTGTAATGCAGGATGGATAGGCGGAGGGGCGACTGAGGTCGGCGATATCCAAATGAATCTTGGAACATGCGGAAATTTCGGAGTTGTACACCAAAATACCGATTTCCTTGAAGAAATGTTCAACTTTCCTTATACAAGTGACTGCACGAATACCTATGTTACAGTGTCTACAACACTTACTGGCGGACAAGTTATGCGGTATTTAAGAGAAAATTTTTCACACCTGGAAATAGCTATGTCAAAACTTGTTGCCGGGTTTGACAGCTATGATTATCTTAATATGGAGGCAGAAAATGTACCTTTAGGCAGTGACGGATTGATTGCTCTTCCTTATCTTATGGGAGAGCGTACGCCGATATGGGACAATAATGCCAGAGGGGTAATATTCGGATTATCTTTAAGTCATACAAAAGGTCATTTAGTAAGGGCAATGATGGAAGGGGTCGCTTATGCTATGTATGATTCCTTCCGCATTTTTAAAGAAAAAGGAATAAAAATTAATATCCCGCTTGTTATGAATGAAGGGGGAGCAAAAAGTAAACTTTGGCGACGGATAATAACCGATGTATTGAATATACCGACAGTGCTTTTAAAAAGCCGGATAGGTGCACCTTACGGAGATGCTCTGCTTGCAGCAGTTGCAACAGGATATTTTAAAGATTTCAGTATCGCAAAACAAAATGCTGAATATATCGAAAAGATGGAACCGATTTTCGAAAATCATCAAAAGTATATGGAATATTTTCGTGTTTATAAAAATTTGTATGAACACGTAAAAGGCGATTTTATCGATTTAAAATCAATAAAATAAAAAGAAATAAGCGCCGTCTGGTTTGAATCAGACGGCGCTTTCTAACAAGCAGATAAAGTTCAAGTTCTTTGCGCATATCAGCCCTTCATTTTATTTTTAAAAGCAAAAATAGCTAGTATATATATTATAATTGTATAACCGATCACCCAAAGCAGGTGGGGGAGAATCTCGGAGTAATCACCTGCAATGGCAGCTTTTGTTGCGTCTACAGCATGCGCAAACGGAAGTGCGTAACAGACTTTCTTAAATGCGCCACCTATCAATTTGAGCGGAAACCATGCTCCACTAAGCCAAGCGGCAACATTGATAAGTATTGAGCTGATTCCGCCAACTTGGTTGCTGTTAAAACAGCTTCCCATCAAAAGCCCGAAGCTTATAAAAAGTAAAGCGGCAGGAATTAGTACGATAATGGCAAGAATAATATTCAAGTTCAGCGATAAACCAAAGAAAAATGCGGTTATGAAACAAACGACGCTTTGTATAACGGCAATAGGCAAAAGCGGGAGTGTATAACCGATTATGTAATCATTTTCTGTAAGCGGCGATGCAAATAATCTCATTAAAAAAGAGCTGCCTCTGTCATTCGCAATAAGCATACCCAAAAATAAAGAAATGAAAGATAAACCGAAAACAGACATACCCGGAGCAAAATTGGCAATTTGGAATATATCAGCCATTCCTTTAAGGCTTCGATTCATAAATGAAATCATAAGTATGAGTATTACCGGAAATCCTATCCCGAAAATTACACTTAGAGGATCTCTTATGATTTCCTTGCGGTTGCGTGCTGAAAATACTAAAGATCTCATTGTTCGACCTCCTCATCCGTTAGATCTAGAAAAGCGTCCTCTAGAGTTGACTTTCCTGTTGCAGCTTTGATCTGTTCTGCAGTACCGATTATCCGCATTTTTCCTTGGTTCATAATGCCGATTCTGTCGGCTAAAGCTTCCGCTTCCTCAAGATAATGCGTTGTGAGTATAATAGTGACTTTCCCTTTTAGTTTACTTATTGACTGCCACATATCTCTTCTTGCACGGACATCAAGACCAAGCGTTGGCTCATCAAGAAATAATATTTCGGGGTTAGAAATTAAAGCCATCGCAATACTTAGTCTTCGCTGCATACCTCCAGATAAAGATTTAGCCTTGTCTTTCGCACGGTCTTCAAGATTAAAAGTTTCAAGCATTTCTTTTGCCTTAGCGGTTGCATCGTTTTTGCTTTTGCCATAGATTCTTGCAATCAACTCAAGATTTTCTTTAACAGATAGTTTAGGAGCGACAGCTGTTTCCTGAGGTGAAACATTGATGATCTGTTTTACAGCAGCAGTTTCTTTTTTTATACTTTTTTCAAGAAGCAGCGCGTCCCCGCTTGTGGGGGTAAGCAGACCTGAAAGCATTTTTATGGTTGTCGTTTTACCTGCACCGTTTTGTCCAAGGAGAGCAAAAAATTCACCCTTTTCAATGGTTAGATCAAGTGAATCGACCGCTGTCCTTTCTTTGAATTTTTTAGTTAAGCCTTTGATTTCAACCGCGTTCATTATTCTTCCTTCTTGTCCTGCGAATCAAGCACATCGTTCGCAAATTCTTTTTCATGTTTTGAAGCTTTTGGGGAACTTAATATTTTGTCTACTAATTCCATAAATACATTATTTTTTACGATCGCTAGTCCCTGGGCTTCATCGCCAAGAACAAGAAGCGTGTCGCCCGGTTTAATATTAAATATATCTCGCGCTTCTTTTGGAATGACAATTTGCCCCTTTTCACCGACTTTGACAGTTCCGAAAATATGCTTACCTTTAGGTGCCATAAATTAACCTCCTAAATTCAAGAATAGTATGAAAAGTATAACTTATTATACTGCTTATTATAAGGCTAGTCAATAAATAAAAACGAGAATTACAAAATGATTCTCTCACAGGAAGGTTTTCTCTTCCCCAATCGCACATAGCTATCACAAATGGTATAAGGCTCAAATAGGGCTTGTAATTTTATAAATTTTAATTGACAATAAGGATTTTAAATAATAGAATTGTTGCATAGGCAACTGTTGAAATTGCAACTATAAGGAGATTTAAAGATGTTAATGAGTGAATTGTCTGTTTTGGTTCGATATAGCAGGATATATTCGGAAAGGAGGCTGGCAGAGCATAAGGTGGGTTTTCCCGAGCAGGTTATTTTAATGTATCTTTCTTCCCGGAATCAAGTGAACCAGGATGCCATCGCACAGTTTTACATGATCGATAAGGGGGCTATTGCCAAAACTATTAGCAAAATGGAAGACAAAAAGCTGTTAACTCGTCAGCAAAACCCTGAAAACAGAAGAGAAAATTTAATCTCCCTTACTTCAAAGGGCTGGGAAATATTAAAGGTAATGCAAGTAGCGCTGAAAGAATGGGATGACTATATGAGTGAGGGACTCAGTCGGAAAGAAATTGAGGAATATGAACGGATAACTAAGAAAATGGTGTCAAACGTATCTAAATTGAAAAATTGGAGTGAGTGCAATGAGTAAAGTAGGAAGCGGCAGAAAGCACAGTTATGCGTTTATTATGATTACATACCTGTTGGGTATTTTTATGGGGGCCATCGACACCGGAATTGTAACTCCTGCAAGAACAATCATCCAAAACAATCTGATGGTTGATGAAAAAACTGGCATCTGGATGATCACTATTTACACCCTCGCTTACGCTGCCAGCATTCCCATAATGGGTAAACTCGCAGATAAGCGTGGAAGAAAATATATCTACCTAATCAGTATATTTTTGTTTGGTTTCGGTTCTCTTTTATGCGGGTTATCGCAGAATTTTAAAAGCTTCGAATTTTTGCTTGTTGCCCGTGTAGTTCAGGCAATAGGCGGTGGCGGTATCGTCCCTATTGCTACGGCGGAGTTCGGAACTACATTTCCTAAGGAAAAACGCGGGATGGCGCTGGGGCTCGTTGGAGGGGTATATGGCGTGGCAAACATTATCGGATCTTCTGCGGGAAGTGCCATTCTCGATATCTTCGGTAACAACCGCTGGCAGTTTATTTTTTACGTCAATGTTCCCATTACGCTGTTTATTTTGATTGCCGGGCTGATCTGTCTTCCAAACACGAAGTCGGAGGATGTGAGAAAGATCGACATCTGGGGCATCTCGGTGTTGACCATAATGATACTATCCGTCATGTATGGCTTGAGGAACATTGATTTCTTTAATTTTAAGATGACATTTTTCAGCACATCAGTTTATCCTTTCCTAATAATCTTCATACTCCTGCTGCCATTGTTTATTTTAGCGGAAAAAAAGGCCGATGACCCGGTTATCAATCTAACATATTTTAAAAATCCGCGAATTTTAATCACCCTTTTTCTAGGCTTCCTGACCGGCATCATTATAATGGGTATGGTTTTTGTACCCCAGTTCTCAGAAAACGCTATGAAGATAACCACTGGAAATGGCGGATATTTTGTTTTGATTTTAGGCTTATTCTCTGGCGTTGGTGCTCCTGTTTCGGGCAGGCTGATTGATAAGTTCGGCGTAAAAATTGTACTGGGTTTCGGTTTCTTAGTGTCCATGATCGGCTCGCTGTTCCTGATTCTCGTCACGGCGAGCCATCCTAGTTTCGTTACTGTCTTTATTGGACTGATGTTGGTAGGCATCGGCATAGGCTTTACTATGGGCACCCCATTGAACTATATGATGCTGGATAATACCCGAATTGAAGAATCCAACTCAGCTTTGGCTACCCTTTCGCTGATTCGTTCGATTGGAACTGCTATCGCACCCGCTATTATGGTTGGGTTTATTTCTCATGCGGGTATGTCAGTTCAAACCAACCTGATGAATATGCTGCCTTCAGAAGTCAGTATGCCTCAGCTGCCCTATGCTCAGGAACTGAATGATACGCTGACCAAGCTGAAAAATGACCCAAACATGAAGGATAAGCTGGCAGGTGTCGAGATTCCTGATTTTTCCTCACTGCAAAAGGTTGAAATAAATATGAATTCCAACAGTGATTTTACTATGTCTGAGGATTTGAGTAATCTCTTAAAAGCATCTGATGTTACCACCATAACATCAAACTGCAAGACCTTGGCGGGTGAAATGTTTAAAACAACCACCCCTAGCATCATAGCAAAAATTCAGAATGGCATTGACGGCGGAATTACAGCCATGAGAAGCTCAATGTCCGATCTTGATATAAACATTGAGAAAATGCAGAGCGGATATGATGGAATCGGTCAAGGTATTGACGGAATGGAAAAGGCTATCGCTTCACAGAAGAACGCGCTGAAGCAGATAGAAAGCTTGGAATCTATGATGGCTGCTATGCCGCAAGCAGCGCCTAAAACCTTTTCTGCGCCCGTAGATGTAATGACAGGCAAAACCCCTTCGTTTAGTATTCTTGCATTAATCCCTGAATCAGTTAAAAGCAACATTCCAAAAAATGTGTTAGATCAGCTTAGCGGGGTTAAATCCGCAGCTGACCTAGATGCAAAAAAGTCTGAGCTTGAAAGCGCAATCAAAAGTCTGCAAACTAAAGTGGAGGAAAACAAGTCTAAGCAGCAGCAGATGAAAGCGGCGATAAACTCGATGACAGCAGCTAAATCCCAGATGAGCGACACTATCAACAAAATGACCGAACTGAAAAACGCAATTCCTTCTGGCTTTGAAACCGCGAAAACCATTTACATGAGAGAGATTGACAACCGAAGAGGTGCCTTAGAGGGTGAATTCCAAAAAACTATGAACGGCGGGTTCAAACAGCTTTATCTTACCGTCACTATCGCATCTGCTGTCGGACTGCTGTTCCTTGCCTTGTATAGGAAAAAGAAAAACGAAGTAATAGAGTAATCGGCAAGCCTCTCAAGTCATAAATAATTAATACTTATAACTCACCTCAAAAAACAAAAAAGAAGGGGCTGTTGTATGAACTGTACCAGTAAAAACGGACATTGAGAAAAAGGACCTCCTGGAAAGGTCAAGAAAAACTAGACACAAAGTTAAGCATTT
>JAUZPM010000072.1 GCA_030705925.1 Bacillota bacterium | reverse complement strand
TGTTTCACCAATGACCACCCCCATACCATGGTCAATGAATAATCCTTTGCCAATTTTAGCACCGGGATGTATCTCTATACCAGTAAAAAAGCGTGAAAGCTGAGATATAGCCCGTGCTGTAAAAAACATCTTTCTTTTATAGAACCAGTGTGCTACCCTGTGCGAGATTACAGCATGTACACCTGGATAAAGAAGCAAGACTTCTATTTTACTTCTGGCTGCCGGGTCACGCTGCTTCACTGACTCCAGATCTTCTATTAACCTTTTAAACACGGTTACCCCCCGTTTTATAATAGTTCATATAAAAATATTATAACATTTAAACTGATATGTGCAACTGTTTTTATGCTACATAAATAATGGGCTGTGACAAACACAGCCCATTACATTGTACTAATTGCCAGGCTTAATGATGATGATCTTCGCAGCAGCACATATAGATTACAAGCAGAGCGATTGCTATAAGAATGAGAGTATTGTCTTCGCATAAATCGTTAAAGCAACACATGTATAATCCCCCTTTAGTGATTTCACTATTATAGTATGTGGTGCGATTTTTTTTGTTACTGATAATGCCAAATACAAAATTTGAATATTACCCTTTTTTATATTCCAAATTTATGCTAAACTAATTTTTATAATTAAACTATAAAGGAATTTGTGATGAGCGGACTTGTGAATTTTTTTAACAGCTTAAAAGGTACAATAACGGCTCAATTATCCGGCAGGATAATTTTAACGCTTATTGACCTTTTTATAGTCGGCTATCTTGTTTACGTTATAATAAATCTTATTAAGGAAACACGTGCCGCACAGCTTATGAAGGGCATTATCGTTCTTGTTGTCATGCTTGAACTCAGCGACCTTTTCGGTCTTGAAACAACAAACTTTTTCCTCAAAAACTCCATGCAGGTCGGGGTTATAGCAATATTAATCGTGTTTCAACCTGAACTTCGAAGTGCCCTTGAACGATTCGGGCGCGGAAAGTTTGGGCTAGAGTTTATAAATATGGACGACCCTGAAGCAATCAAAAAAGCTAAAGAAGCAATTACAGAGGTCTGTGAAGCTTGTGATATCATGTCTAAAAAGCGAATAGGAGCTCTGATAGTTTTTGAACGCCAGACAAAACTCGGTGATATCGTAAAATCAGGAACAGTAGTCGACGGGATTATTTCAAGTTCTTTTCTCGTAAACATATTTTATACAGGCAGTCCTCTACATGACGGCGCGTTAATAGTTAGAAACAGCCGCGCGTATGCGGCGGGTTGTTTTTTGCCTTTGACACAGAATAACGATTTAAGCCGCGAATTAGGCACCAGACATAGGGCAGCCCTTGGCATCAGCGAGAATTCAGATGCATTTGTAGTGGTGGTGTCAGAGGAAAGCGGCATTATTTCAACCGTATCAAGAGGCAATATCGTTCGGGGCTATAATGCCGAAGAACTCTCGGCAGAGCTTATAAAGAATCTCACCGAGCATTCTGAGAAAAAACCAATAAGGCCCTTTACCAAGTTGTTTCGAAAGGACAAAAAGCAATGAAAGGGATTTGGGATAAAGATTTAAATATAAGGATAATATCAGGGCTAATCGCTATTGTGCTGTGGATTTACGTTGGATACCAAAATCCTGAAACCGAAAGCGTATTCCGTGATATACCTGTAACAGTTACGCTTCCTGCAAGCAATAATTCTATGATGGGGGCTCTTTCAGTAATAACGGGCGGAAGTTATAAGGTTGACGTCACAGTCAGTGGGAAACGAAGCGTTATAAGAAGTCTGAAAGAGTCTGATATAGTTGCAACAGTAGACGCAACTAATATCAAGGATTCAGGTGTATATGAACTGCCTGTAAATGTCGAATGCTCGCGCAGTGACGTTTTAATAATGAGAAAATCCCCAACAAATATAAAAGTCAGACTTGATCATATCCTTACTGCAGAGATTCCGGTCAAGGTAAATATGGAATCAAAACTCAGTGGAAGCGATTATATCTTTGATAATACAAAATATGAGCCTGAGTCGATCAAAGTTACAGGTCCTTCTGAAGATGTTACAGCAATCAAGAATGCCATCGTCACTTGTACAATCGATAAACCCGATAGCCTTGTTACTCAAAAACTTGGATTTACTTTCTGTGATTCCAACGGGAGCGCCATTAGAGATGACTATTTAAATTCCGATACCAACGAAGTAAAAGTAACTACCTCCGTTTTGAAGAAAAAAACCGTTCCCTTAGCGATCACGCTTAACGGTAATATTAGCGGCGACGCAAGAGCACTGTTTCCATATACTATTGACCCTGCTTCTGTTACCATTGCAGGGGCAGAAAGTGTTGTAAATTCTATTGACTCCATTCCTATTGGATCTATAGATGTTTCTAAAATAACTGAAAATACAGATCAGACATTCGGCATTTCTGTCCCGTCTAACGTTAAACTAATGGATAATGTAACAAAAGCTAAAGTCACTATCACTCCAGGAGATTTGACTACACGTATAATAGATGTTTCTGACGTAAACATTACCGGTCTGCCTGACGGGTATGCGGCAACTCTTTTAACAAAGCCAGTTGAGGTTAAAATAAGAGGTGCTAATAACGTTGTGTCTGCAGTATCTTCCGCTGATATTAAAGCCAGCATTGTATTCAGCAGCAATGAACAGGTTTCCACAGGGACATATGAAATGCCAGTGAAAATTGAAATATTGAATTCAAAGGCAATTGGAGTTATCGGCGATGTTACGGCTAAAGTCAGCATTGATAAGACTGCCCCGCCGGCAGTATCATAGGTAATAATATGAGTATAATCGTAAATTCTATTCCGCTTTCACTTAATAGTGATGAAAAAGATGTGCTTGAAAAAGCTGTCAAAGCAATACAAATACCTTCAGCACAGGTACGGTCTGTCTATATACGCAAGAAATCTGTAGACAGCAGGCGTAAAAACCATATTCAGATTATATATTCAGTTGGCGTTGAATTAGAAAATGAAGCTTTAGAAAGAGAAATAGTTTCAAAGCTTTCAAGTCCTAACATTGTCTTTTTAGAAAGTGAATCAGATAATTCAATCGAGCAACACATAACTAGAACTAAAATAAAACGGCCTGTTATAATAGGGTTCGGCCCCGCAGGCATGTTTGCCGCACTCTGCCTTGCAAGGGCAGGGTTTCATCCCATAATAATTGAACGCGGCGACGATATCGACACAAGAGCTTCTTCTGTGCAGACATTTTGGTCAGGTGGAAAACTCGATCCGGAGTCTAACGTCCAATTTGGTGAAGGCGGTGCAGGAACCTTCTCTGACGGTAAGCTCAACACAGGCATAAAAGCCTCTTTGATCCGAAACGTATTGAACACATTTTATGAGTTTGGCGCTGATAAGGATATACTAATAAATGCCCGTCCCCATATCGGGACAGACGTTTTGCGTAATGTAGTCAAAAATTTGCGTAAGAAAATAATTGATCTCGGCGGTGAAATACATTTCAGGACACGCCTTGAGGAAATCATTATAAAAAATTCAAAAGTGGAAGCGCTTAAGCTGTCTGGCGGTGCAATTTTTGAAGCTGATGTCGTTATGCTGGCTATAGGTCATAGTGCCAGGGACACATATAACATGCTTTACAGAAAAGGCTTTAAGCTTGAACAAAAACCATTTTCAGCAGGTGTAAGGCTTGAACAGCTTCAAGAGACAGTAGACAGCGCTCTTTACGGAAAGTTTGCCGGTCATCCGGCCTTGCCGCCCGGTGAATATAAGTTTTCATACCGTGAGGGTGATCGCGGCGTCTACAGCTTTTGCATGTGCCCTGGAGGTTACGTAGTGGCGGCATCTTCTGAAGAGCAGAGCGTTGTTACAAACGGAATGAGTTATAAAAGCCGTTCAGGCAGTAATGCTAACTCTGCGATAGTTGTTTCGGTTCTACCCTCGGATTTTGCCGATAACCATCCGTTGTCGGGCATATCATTTCAGCAAGAGCTTGAACGCAATGCTTTTATAGCCGGCGGTAATAATTATTATGCGCCTGTGCAGATTTCAGAAGATTTTGTAAATAACAAAATCTCTAATAATTTTAAAGATGTTCAGCCAACATATTCAATAGGTACGAGTTTTTATGATTTGAACCAAATGCTTCCGACCTTTATATCTGATATGATAAAAAAAGGATTATATTCTTTTGATAAGCAGCTGCGCGGTTTTAACAGTCTGGGGGGACTGCTAACCGGTGTTGAAACACGAACATCATCGCCAGTACGGATCACACGCGGATCGGACATGCAGTCTGTTAATATAATCGGGGCTTATCCTATAGGTGAGGGAGCAGGATACGCAGGTGGAATCACAAGCTCTGCTGTTGATGGAATAAAGGCGGCAAAAGAAATTATAAGTCATTTTACAGTGGATTAAGGGGCATTCATATGCAGAAAAAGGGTGGTCTTGGCCTTGCGCTTGCTGGAGGCGGCATCAGGGGTTTCTCCCAGCTTGGCATTTTAAAGGTTCTGGAAAAAAATAAAATTAAAGCCGATTTTATAACCGGCACAAGTATTGGATCTATTGTCGCTGCGCTTTATTCATGCGGATTGTCTTCAGATGAAATTTATAAGCACTTCAGCCAGATAGAAAACAAATTTAAAGAAAGCAACGCTTTTTCAAGGCCAAGTTTTCGTCTGCTTCCTTTCGGGAAAAATTCGATTGACGGTTTCATTGATGCAGATATAATAGAAAAAGAATCTGAAGAGATCTTCGAAAGTATTGGAATTACAAATATAAAAGAAGTGAAGGTGCCGCTTTCAATTCCTTCAGTAGACATTAATTCAAGCCGAATAGTTTTGTTTACATCTTCACCCGAAAGTTTCGCTGAAACCGATGATTATATTATCATCGATGATATCCCATTATCTTTGGTCGTCAGGGCATCATCATCGATACCGATTGCGATGAGTACGAGAGAGTATAAAGGCATGAGACTTGCAGATGGCGGCCTGCGTATGAATGTGCCCATCCACCCTCTCAGACAGATGGGTGCTGACCGTGTTCTTGCGGTAACAATGAATTCATGGCACGAAAGCAGGCCTAAAAATTTAATCGAATTATCATCCCGTTCAATCGATATAATATTGTGCCAGCAGACTGATTTGTTATCTACAGAGGCTGAATTATGTATCAATGTTGCCATGCCTAATATAAATTCTCTCGATCTTGGAAAAGGGCACGAAGCATATGAGTGCGGCTATAAAACAGCACTTGAAAACGAATCGGCGATAGTTAAAATGGCAAAACCTAAATTTAACTTTTTCGGTTTTGGAAGATATGATTTTTTGAGAAAGGATAAATAATGCAGCAATACGCCTTTGTAACAAAAACAGACGGAGCAGTTGCGGCGCTCAATATATACAGATCATCTGCATGCGGCGAGGGTTGCGGGCAAAACTGTTCGATCTGCGGATCAGTAAAGCCTATTGAGGCATACGCTAAAAATACCGTCGGCGCTAAAATAGGCGACAGAGTTGTAATCGAAAGCAGTTCAAAAGTAATACTGACCCTCGCATTTATGATGTATATTTTTCCAATCATAATGCTTGTTTTAGGTTATATAATCTGTACTGTTTTAGGTTTTACTGAAAATATTAGAGCCGCCGGTGCCTTCTTATTGCTTTTTGCCGGATTTACACCTTCGTTTATAATAAACCAAAAAATGAAAAAACACAAAATATTGACTTATACTATAACTAATATAGATAATTAAATGACATTGAAAAAGCAGCCTTCTAGGCTGCTTTACTTATTAAAGATGTTGTGTTATTATTTTATCAATCAATGTTTCGTCTTTTGCATCCGGCCTTTCGCATTTATATAGCTTCCAGACTTCCCTATGGGTAATAGTTTTTTCAGGATCAATTATCTGTAGCGGCGATAAAGTTTCCATTTCAACCATGACATTGTTCGTATATGTTTCATAGCTGCATCCAAAATCCGGATATTCGGCATTCTTAATTACTTTAGACTTTTTGATAAACAGATATCCGCGATTAAAATATGCAGCCCATCCGCATTCTGTCGCTAGTCCAACTTTGAAAGGATCCTTTGCCGTTTTATCCTGTTTAAGAGTGATATATTTATCACCTATGTAAACCCTGTCATCTGTAAATTTAGAATAGGGCCACATAACTAAGCTTCTATTTGGCAAAAATCCTGTATCTTCGCCGTAAAAAGGAATTACCTCTAAACCACCTTCACTCATTACAGAAAGGCTCCAGGGCGCAAGTTTAACTGGCCAAGCCCCTATATTAGTAATCATATGGTCAACAGTAACTTCATTTTCGCCTGTGAACCTTGCCTCAATAGATAACTGCAGATTTGTATAACTCTGCTGTTCCTGAATAATCCTAACACCAGTTTCCAACTGTTCAATTTTAACAGGTCTGTTGTCTGGATAATATGTACGCGGTAGAATTTCAGGGCTTGTCCATAGCCTATGTCCGCCGTAAATATGCCAATGGCCCTTATCACCGAATTTTTTGAATTCAGGGCTGTTGTTTGATATTTCATCGTGTAAATCTTCAAAAAATATATTTTCTCCGCCTTCTAAACCAAAATGAAGTATCCTCGGGCCTATTCCGTTTGGAACTTTAAGTTCCAAAACTCCGTTTGATAACTTTACACCTTCCCCGAATATACTGACATCTGTTTTCGAAAAAATAACATTATTCATTTTCTAACCTCTTTTATCTCTATAATCAATAATCAGAGCAGCTTTAAAAGCACTCTCATTATATATTAACAACTTTTTATATTCAACATGGAGGGAATAATATGAACAAAAAAATCCAATGGATAACAAGAACAGCAATATTTATTGCTCTTTTAATTGTTTTTCAGGCTGTAACAAAAAGTTTTGGCCAATATGTCACCGGCTCATTAGTAAATCTTATTCTTATTGTAGGCGGATTAACAGCGGGACTGAGTTCTGGACTGACCGTTGCTTTAATATCGCCTGTTTTCGCCTATTTTTTAGGAATATCACCTCAGCCATTTCTTATCCCGTTTATTATGATCGGTAATATGACTATCGTAATTATTACAACAATAATTTTAAATAAATCTCTTAAAAATTCAGGCGGTAAACGATATGGAATCCAAATCAGCGGTATAGTTTTAGGGGCAATTGCAAAATTTATCGTTCTCTACCTTGGCGTTGTTAAACTTTTACCCGCTCTAGTTTCGCTTAAACCCAAGCAGCTGCAGACACTAAGCGTTATGTTTTCCTATCCTCAATTATTAACCGCACTGATCGGAGGATTTATCGCTTTACTTATCTTCCCTGCTATTAAAAAAGCGGTAAATAAGTAAAACCTTACGACTAATCAATCAAATATGGATATTAAAAACCGGAATAATAAGTTTATTCCGGTTTTTCACTATCAAACTGTTTAACTATTAATACATAATATACGGAAGTTTTCCGTGCTTTATCCAAACTCTGGTGTTCAGTCCTTCAACTGTCCCTATGTTGCCAACTGCAGTCACCTGCACATTACTAGACCATCTTGAAGTGCATTCGACAGCTTTGCCATCTCCTATGTACACTCCTATATGACCGTTGCACCATAATGCCTCTCCTGCTTCAATTTTTGAAAAGTCTTCAGTTACTTCTTCGCACTTCGTTATCATTGTATCAGCATTAATATCGGGAACACCATTCGATTCGTATTCTGCTCCCCCATATTCCTGTGTATCATCACCATTCCACCCCCAAAGAACGCCTTTAATAAGGCAAACGCAGTCAAAACCAAAAAAGCCTTTTCCAATTAGGTTTCGAAGAGTAATCTGTCTCTCACTTGAATACCAATTCGGATATTGGTCAGTTTTATAGCTTATTATGTCTTCGGTGACCGGCGCCCCGTATACGCCCCTCATATACACTGTTTTATGGTTGTTTTGAATATCCTGAAGCTTTTTAATAAATAAATCTTTTGTCATCATAATGATCTTTTCCTTTCTTTTTAACTTTACCAAATCCTTTAATTTATGTCAATCGTACATAAAAAATAGAGGCTGCAGCCTCTAAATTTTTGTTAAGCCCCAAACTGTCTGCTTATACCACGATACATATAATCCGCCATTTTTAATGCTTGATCTTCAATATCATCATAAATACTTACATCATCAGCATACTGTCCGTTTAAGCGTCTTACAGCTTCCATTTCAGTCATCCTTAGGTGACTGTAAAGCATATCCTGCCATTCGCGTCTGCTCCAGTTTGGATTTATTCTTGAAAGAAATACGGCTATATTGTCGGCATTGGCATACCACTTAGCTCTGTTTTCTTCAACTTCTCGCCTATTACCTGCTTTTGCGCTGTTAACCAAATCCGCGGCAATAAGCAGGTGCTGTTCAAAAAGCCGTTTAAACTCATCTGCAACCTGCTCACCGTAAAATCTTTTAAAAACATTTGCGAAATCTTCTGGATTCCGAAGTAATCTTTTAGTTACAACGTCTAAGTCCTTTAATCCTTCAGCAGTACTAATGATGAATGATCTCGTCCATAAAATATGCTGTTCCCAAAGTTTTCTGAATGTATCTTGCAGATCATTATCTATGTTATTTTCATAACCCTGTCTGTGCATATTGGGTTCCCCCTAGTAATTTTTATTATATAATATGCCTAGGAAGAACTAATGGAACTTTTTTTAATTTTTACAAAATTATATTATTTATATATAAAATTAATTTGAACCGAAGTTTTGCAGTTATTTTATGTTCTGGGATGATTTTTTAAATTTATAATTTTTTTTGGTGCCGCAATTACTTCTCTTGATACAAAAAGCGATCTGTCTTCCTTTGTTTTTATGCCCCATTTAACAAGCGTTATTTCCGAGTCACAGATTTCAATTGTAGTTATGCAGTTTGGGTGAACACAGCTTCCCTCATTAAAATATTGTACTTCATCTTCGGATGGACTCGTAGGTCTATGCGTATGCCCAGCAATAACAACTTGCTTATTCACAGCAACCCATTGTGTAATTTTTCGTTCAACCTTTCTTTTCTTGGCATAGTTCTTTGCCGCACTTGTCGGGTCCTTTAAGCCAAAGAACTCGAGCCTTCTCCACATATATCTTACGAGAAATCTTCCAAACCACCAAAATACATCATCAAGCAGATCTCCCTGATGACCATGTATTAGTAAAATCTTTATATTGGTTTCAAGATGTTTTAAAATTAAGCCTTCATGAACTTTTATATTCTCAAATAACGGCTCAAATGTATCGTGTTCACTATTATAATATCTATATAGATTCTGCTCAACGAAATGTTGATCTCTTTTTATCATATCATGATTTCCATAAATCATGTAATATCTGCCTGCGGCATAAAACTTGTGAAGCAGTTCAAAAACATCATTATAGATGTTGCTTATATCTGAAAACTTTTTATTTTTCCAGAGTTCGTCACTATCACCGAGATCAATATAGGTAAACCCCTCATTATAATAATATTTAATTGCAGAATAATAGATGTTTTTATTATGACCGAAATCATCGACCCAGCTTCCGTCACCTCTATGGCAATCACTTATTAAAACAATCTTAGATGAATCATCAAAAGGAATTATATCCGCAGTTCTAAATATTTGACTTAAGCGATTAAAAGTTGACATTGAATTCTCCTTTTCAGTCACTTTAAATTACTTAAGTTAGTATTTACTTCTTTAATAATAAAAATTATTATAAAACAAAAAATCAAAAACAGTTTTTACACTATTTCTGATTTAGTATTAAACTTAAAAATTAGGTTTGACTTACCTTAAATATTAAGTATTTAATTACATTTATTTATAATATGACATTATTCTACAAAATGTATCTTCCGATAAATTAATTTTAATTTATCTATGCCCCGGCGGCTTCGGCGGACCCGGTGGCCTTGGTGGTCCCGGCGGTCCCGGCGGCTTCGGCGGTCCCGGCGGCCTTGGTGGTCCCGGCGGCTTCGGCGGTCCCGGCGGCTTCGGCGGTCCCGGCGGCCTTGGTGGTCCCGGCGGCTTCGGCGGTCCCGGCGGCTTCGGCGGT
>JAUZPM010000071.1 GCA_030705925.1 Bacillota bacterium | reverse complement strand
TTTAGGTTGGGGCTGTTTGCTTTTGAAAAAATGCAAGAGACGCATACATTCGGATCAAACTGCTTACCAAGCATTGAAGTTGAAAGTATTGATATATTGCAACGAAAACTTAAAGGTCTGAAAGCTGTGTTTCCTATAACTCAAATTGGTTTGAATTGGGTATCTGAGTTTGAATATTGCGAAGGAAATTATATTGAAATAACTACTCCTGTTGTAGAAAAATAAATTTCAACTGCGAATCGCCGAGTTATCTGTAATGCCCACACTGTGCAGTCTAACTGCAAATGTGAGCTTCGCTTAATGTTTATATACCCCAATAACACAAAGAAAAGGTTTTGACACTTAAAAAAATCAATAGATAAGCGGAAAAGAGGAAGGATCATGACTGATGATGAAATCATAAAAATGATTCAGGGTGCAATTGAATTCACTGATTTTAAAATAATATCGTTTAATAGAAATCATGAATTCTTTGGAAATAGGAATTTAATCATTGAAAATAGCAAACAAAGGCTGGAGTATATTACCGATAGAGATGATATATTAAGTAATTCCAAACTTGTTTTTAATAATGGCTACCATGTTGCCGGAGAAGATGATTGTCCTCTATTTCTAATTAAAGCTATTATGGAAGATATAAGTAAAATATATTACTTTTCTTAGCTTCGCAGTTTGTTTATGACATGTCCAAGCTTTAGTATCTGATTATATTAAAGAATGAGAACAGGAAATTTTGGTTCATTGCATTAGATGACTAAAATATGAAGCTTACGAAAAGGATATGCAGGTAACATGTTTCCATGAACGGAGCACTAATGTGGTTTTATAAATTCGGAGGTAAGAATAGATGAATATAAGATTTGATCCAAACAACGCCATTATTAAACTTTGTATGAGTGGGATGAGCATAGAGAATAGTGGAAACATTGATGATGCAACAACGATGTTTTGTAATGCGTGGTACGAAGCAACAGACGACTATGAAAGATTTATTGCGGCCTATCATTTAGCTCGTCAGCAAAAAAGTGTTACAGATAAATTGAAATGGTTTGAAACATCTTTACAGTGTGCTCTAAATATTAATGATGATAATGTTAAGAGTGCATACTCAACGTTATATGTAAACATTGCGAAATGTTATGATGCGTTGGGTAATGCTGATAGCGCATTAAAAAATTGTGAATTGGCAAATTTATATAATGTTGGTCCTTCTGATGAAGGTCCATTTTATCATGGCACAAAGGCAGATTTACAGGTTGGTGATTTACTAAAGGCGGGTGGAATTTCAAATTATAAACCTGAGCTTAAAATGAACCACATTTATTTCACTGCTAATGTCAATGGCGCAGGTCTTGCAGCAGCATTAGCAAAAGGAGAAGAAAGGGAACGCGTTTATATAGTAAAACCAACAGGCGAATTTGAAAACGATCCAAATGTTACTGACAAAAAATTTCCGGGTAATTTAACACGCTCTTATCGTTCACAGGCACCTTTAAGAATTATTGGTGAAGAAACAGAGTGGTCGAAACTGACAACTACGGAACGACGAGAATGGCACGAAAATTTAGCCAAAAGCAAGGGGAAAATTATTAATTAAGCATGTTTCAGATGTGTAAAATATGAGTAAACCTCCAAGTGCGGTTAGTCAGCTGAGCTTCGCGCAATGTTTATGACATGTGAAGAAACAGGTAAGCGGAATTTAAGTTCACTTACCTGTTTATTTTTACTTGACAATTAGTCAGTGCTGAGTATAATTATACTCAGCACTGACTAATACAGAAAGGAAAAGATATATGATTCCGCTTTACATTCTTGGGTTGCTTTTACGATTTGGTCCTCAACACGGCTATCAAATCAAAAAACTCATTGAGGAACAACTTGAGGACTTTACGCAGATCAAACTACCCACAGTCTATTATCATCTAGAAAAGATGGAGGCGATGGGCCTTATTACCGCACAACACGACAAACAAGGTGCTCGTCCAGAGAAAACCGTATATAGTATAAACAGTGCCGGCGCCGACAAATTTCAAGAGTTGCTTGTGCAGAAACTGAAAATAGAGTACCGTCCTACCTTTGATATTGATGGTGTTCTATACTTTAAAGACAGTCTAGAAGAGGGTACTCTGGCGGAAAATCTAAGCCTCCATATTGCAAACATGAAGAAGGTTCTTGCCAAGTTGAAAATGCATAAGGAAAATACTATTTCGTATATCCCAGTGGCATATCGAACCTCTGCCAATATCATTTTTGAGCACCATATCCATCATTATAAGGCCGAACTTGCCTGGGCGGAACAGTCCCTAAACCAATTAAAAGGAGAGAACACAAATGATGAAAGCAAGAGTCATTGAAACTAACGAGGGTATTCAAAATGAGATCACCGTGGAGACCTTTGACCTTTTTGCTAGAAGCATGCGAGATAAGGGTTGGAATGGCGTGAATAGCATGATTGCTTCCGGAATCAAAGGCGGCGATATGCTTGAGGTCGGCCCGGGGCCCGGTTATGTAGGTCTGGAACTTGCTAAGAAACTAAATAATACTTCGCTCACCGGTTGCGAAATCAGCCCTGCTATGATTCGCTTTGCAGAGAAAAACGCCGCCGAATATGGTATTTCTGCCCGCTATGTGCAGGGTAATTGCATGAATATGCCCTTTGCGGACGAATGCTTTGACACTGTCATATCAAATGGATCAATGCACGAATGGGAAAATCCCATTAGGGCCTTCAATGAGATTTATCGAGTTCTCCGTACTGGCGGACGATACTGCATTACCGACTTACGGCGCGACGTACATCCTTTTAAAAAAATGGTGGTGTCCCTGTCCACCCAGCCGAAAAATATACGTCCTGGTCTTGTCTCTTCCTTAAATGCTGCCTATACCGTTTCTGAAATAGTCGAGCTTTTGCGCCAATCGAATCTTCATGCTGCGTCGGTAACCTCTGATTTCTTTGGACTCTGCATTACGGGAGGAAAATGATGTATTTATTCATTGATTCGTTTATAGAAGGGGCAGCATGAAAATGCAATGCCATTATTTGTGGCATGAGCAAATGAGGTACTAGCTGCAAATATGAGCTTCTAAGTTATATTTATGACACGGGTTGAAAGTTTGTAAAATGGAAATAGCGGGACTGACGGAGATAATATTATGGAAAAAATCACTGATGATTTATTTATCATCGAAGATGAAGTGTTAAAAGCCAATATTTTTGTGCTTCTAAGTAATAGTGGTTATTATTTAATAGATACCGGAATTTTCATGAAAACCAAGTATTTAATCAAGACACTGGAGGATAATGACTTTTCTCTTTCCAATTTGAAAATGATTATTTTATCGCATTGTCATTGTGACCACATAGGCGGAGCTGCAGAACTTGCCAGATGTTCAGGCGCAAAGTTGGCAGCGCATAAAAATGATATTCCTTTCATATTACAACAAAGCGTAATTAATGGTGCTTATCACAACATGATGGTGGAAGAACAGAAATATACGCGACAGTTTAATTGTGTAGTGCAACATGTTGATTTTCCTTTAGAGGATGACGATACAATTGATATTATTGGCGGCTTGCAAGTTATAAATGTACCTGGGCATACACCTGGAAGTATAGCTTTATATCAGGCCGATAGAAAAATAATGTTTTTTAGTGATGTTATTAGAAATAATGAGGATAAAGGACTTGTAATAGGTGTCCCAGAAAAATTCAACGTAAACACTAACCAAGTTCATGCTGACGCAAGTAGGTTATTGAATTATCCCATTGAGTGTGCTCTATTTGGACATGGTTCACCAATAATAAATAATGCCAATCGAATTCTGAAGGAATCACTCGGACACGCGTTATAATTGAAATAAGCGCATTGGTAAATGTCAGCTTATTTATAACATGCACAAGCTTTGAATCCGATTTTATGAACAATCTTACCAGAAAAGCATCATGTGTTAGCGTTCAAACCTACACATGGTGCTTTTCACAAATTCAGGGTTGATTCTTAATATCAAGACCCATAGTATTTAACTCGTGAAATGATTATTTTGCCATTAGCTTTAAACGATAATAATGGCTCAGAAAGAACACCGCAAGAAATGTCAATCCTCCGAGAGTAAATACAATGCAGGCTGCAACCAGAGTCGGAGTCAAGGTGGCAGCATTTAAACTGTTGATGGCGGACAGTGCCCAGCCCTGCGGCGTAAACCTAGAAATTACCTGAATTGCCTTGGGCGCAATGTCAATCGGGAAAAAACAGCCCCCCAGCATTCCTGCCAGTATGTTTGCAGGTATCCCCACTGCTGTAAATTTCTGCTGATTATTAGCACGAAGGGTAAACATAAGCGTAATTCCAATCATGGCAACTAGGTAGGCGGCAAAGACTAGGCAAAGTGGCAGCAGGTTATTGAAAATTTGTAGGTGGAACACCAGTCGCCCAGCAGCAATGACAATGACCACATTTACTGCACAGTAAAGGAAAATTGAAACGGATTTTACTGTCAGCACCTTGAGAAAACTGATTGGCATACCGAGCATTCGTTCATAAGTCAGGTTTTCCTTTTCGTCAATGAGTGTGCGACTTCCCTGGATGACGATGATGCCCACGAAAAGAATGAGAAAGCCCATGAGTGTACTTGTGGTATTATCTGTTTCATTCTTCATACTGCCGCTCAGCGAAAAAGATTCAGCTGTGATTGCCGCGTTATTGCTACTAGTTCTCAGTGCACTGGAAATGATGGCATCGGACGTTCTTAAGGTGCTGTCGTTTCCCGCAATTTCTGAAGCGGCTGCTGCAGCTCCCTGATAAGTTTGAAGTAGGGTATCATAGCATTGGTTGATCTCCTGTATATAGAGCGTGCTGTCAGCGGATTGATAGGATTGCAAAATTCGTATTTTGTTTGTGCTGCCCGTCTCCACACTTTGAAAAAAGCCTTTTTCAATTTTTATGGCGGCGTCTGCTTTTTGCACAGCAAGCGCATGATCAACTTCTTCGGCAGTAGCTGCGACGATTTTGAGATTGGTCTGGTTTTTCAGTAGGTTTATATATTGTGCAGAGACTGTACTACTATCGGCATCGTTAATATAGAGCGTATATTGTGTTCCGCCTGCATTTGCCTTTGTCAGCAGAAATGTCAACACCAACGGCATTGCAATCATTGCCAGAGTGGCAATCTTATTTGAAAACAGCAGCTTAAGCTGCGTTTTTAACTGTACGTGCATGTAGTGTACCTCCTCTTTCATACTGTGAAACCACGCAAACACTTAAGAATAAGGCAGCAAACAAGGCAATATCGAGCAGATTTGTTATGATAATCTGTAAACCGTTACCGTTTGCTATGCCGAGATAAGCTTCCAGCGCAGCTCCGTTCGGTATGATGTGATAGATTATTTCGAGCGGCCCGCCGATATTGTTAAGCTTAATAAAGGAGCCACCAAGAAAACCACCACCCCAGAGCAACAAGCTCGAATAGCTTGAAACTGATGCCTGGTTACTTGCTACAAGGCCGAGTGAAAGCGCGAGCGCGCCTACCATAAGGCTATAGAGAGATGTTGTGACAAGCACAAGCCCAGGGTTCCCCCAGTTTGCGTGGTAAACTAAGCTGGTAAAGATAATTAAAATCAGAATTTGCAAAAATACAGAGAGTGTAATACTTAGCAGCTTCCCAAAAATGAATTCTACTCGTGAAATTGGTGCAGCTTCAATTCGCATAAAGGTTCCGTTTAGCTTTTCATCAACGATACTGTGAATCAACGTTACAGCTGTCAAGATAGAAAACATAAGGGTTATAGCCATTGAGTAATACTGCATAGATGAAATGGGCGGCCTCTCTCCGGTTGGCGACTGAACCAGCAAATCCGTCTGCTGCGCGTCTGTACCTATTTTTGCAATTGTCCTTTTTACCACATCGGCGTCTGTGTGTTGTGTCAGTGCTTCATTGGTTACAGCAGTAAGGAGGTTTCTTTTCATATTGATATTTTGCATGTAACTCCGTACAATGGAATTTATCATTTCTCTTTGAATGTCAGATGCGTTCTCAGCATCAATCTGAATTTGAGCGGAGTATCCGCTGAGATACTTATTGGTAAAGCCCTTCGGGATACGGATATAGATGGAAGCTTTTCTGTCATTGAGCAATTGCGCGGCTTCATTGTCACTCAAAACGTCAACTACCCGGATGGTTGAATTGACTTGGCTGTTTTGAAGAGCATCACTTTTAAATACAGAGCCGAGTGAATCGGTAGACGATGCCCCTGATGGTATGTCATTATTCAAAAACGCAACAGTAAAAGGTGCTATTTTCACATCTGAACCTTTACTAAAAACGAATCCTAGTATTGCTATGATGACTGCTGGAAATAGTAATAGCTTCAAATATTGCAGTTTGTTTTTGGCAAGCAATTTACAGTCTAGAATAAAAAGTTTTTTAAGTTTCAAGTATATCCCTCCATTGTTTGTGCTTTCGTTATTCCCTCAGCGATTTTCCTGTAATCTGTAAAAATACATCCTCTAGATTGGCCTGCCGGAATTGGAAGTTTACAATTGGCACATCCAGTTTCTTAAGCTGTTCCATTACGAAGAGCACATCTGCATTCCCCGCTGAGAGAACACAGCGCAGCTCGTTTTCGTCAAAATCCACTTGCTGAATGCCGCTGATTGATTTAACCTGACGCATTATCTCTGGCGAACTCTTGATCCTCCGACCACAGCTGATAATAAGTGTATCGGATATATGAAATGTTTGTTTGAGCTCCTCTACAGTACCCAGAGCTTTAAGTTTTCCAAAGTCAATGATTCCGACCCGCTCGCAGAGAAACTCCACTTCCTCCATGTAATGGCTGGTATAAATAATGGTCATATTCCATTCACGATTAAGCCTTTTAATGGTTTCAAGAATATGGTTACGCGACTGAGGGTCGATTCCGACAGTCGGCTCATCTAAAATCAGAAGCTTCGGGTGATTCATTAGTGCGACACCGATGTTGATGCGCCGCTTCATGCCGCCAGAATACTCACTGACTGCTTGACCCGCCTTATCCGTAAGCTCAACGATGTCCAGAACTTCATCGATACGCTCCTCCAGTTTATGGCCCGATAGCCCATAAAGGCTGCCGAAAAAGCTGAGGTTATCATATGCATTCAGTGTCTGATACAATGCGAGTTCCTGCGGAACGACCCCCATTAACTGTTTAATTTTGAGGTTGTTTGCGGAAAGTGTCATTCCGGCAATACGAATATCACCGCTAGTTGGGGTGTTGATTGTGCTGAGCATGGAAACCGTGGTGGACTTTCCCGCTCCGTTCGGGCCAACCAGCCCAAAAACCTCTCCGTCATGGACGTGCAGGGTCAGATTGTCAACCGCCGTGCAGGTTTTATATTTTTTCGTTATACCATGCAATTCAACCATATTGGTCATCATTTTTTCCTCCGTGCTTAATTGTGATTTCAGTATACCGCTTAGGCAACATGGCTGATAGAAACTTTCGTCAATACTCGACGGTTACTTTCGTAACGAAGTGAGTCGTTACTATCGTCACTGTGTCGCCGTTTTAGATTTATGGTATAATAGGGCTGCCTCAACAATTAAACAAATGACTGATTTGTTATGACGATCGCGGAATTTATCTGCACCTTAATTTTAAGCTGATGAAACGGCGGGGGATGTTCGTATGAAGAAACCATCAGTGACGGCGATTTGGCTGCTGAGGGCAGCGCTGTTTATCGCTTGTTCAGGTAGTATTCTTATTGGTAGGACAGTGACTTATATAGAATACGTCTGGGTCGCAGCTTATTTGGCACTCAATTTAAATGATATTCTGCGGGTTCGATATCTTAAAAACAGGCGGGTGCTTTATGGTATCTCTTTCGTTATCTCGGTACTAGGTTCCGGCATCTTACTGTATTATGCATACAGCACCGCAACGGCCGTCTATTTCTTTTTTACACTCGTTGAGATCATTCTTGGCAGCGCAAAATTTCCTCTCCCAGCTGTCCTGCTTCACTTTTCGATTTATCTTGTTTCACAGTACATCCAGTTGCGGTCGCAGTTGTGGATGCTTCTCCTGATTTACGCTTTTGTGGTAATGATCGTATTGCAATTTCGCAGCAATAAATTTGAAAAGCAAAAAATTGTACAGCTTAACCTTGATTTGCAAAGTGCAAATGCCCGGCTTCAGGCCTATGCTGAGAATGTTAAGAAAATCTCGGTTGTGGAAGAGCGAACACGGATTGCGCAGGAACTCCATGATTCCATAGGGCATGGGTTGGTTGCTCTGGGTATGAACCTTGAGTTTGCAGAGAATGTCATGGGAAAAGATACTGTAAAAGCAAAAGTGGCCATCCATCGCGCGCAATTGCAATCAAAAAAATGCCTAGACGATTTGCGCAGCGCCGTGACGGCATTAAAAAACAGCCCCACAGAAAACTCAATGGGGCTAAAAGAATCTATAAGTGAGTTATTTGACAGCTTTCATGACGGAGAAATTTTGTTTCACCTTTCTTTTAACAACCGGGTGGAGCTGATGGAACCGGAGATGAAAGACTGCATCTATAAGGCTGTGCGAGAGGCCGTCACGAACGGCATACGGCATGGCAAAGCCAATGACTTTACAATTGATATCTCTTTGAGCAGCAGTCTTATGAAGGTTTCGATTAAAGACAACGGGCATGGCTCGGGGGAAATTGTGAAGTCGCATGGGCTTACCGGTATTGAAAATCGCACCGTCGCTTTGGGAGGAAGCACAAGTTATAGCTTCTCCGAAACAGGCGGTTTTGAGGTAAAACTTGAAATTCCTTATGTTAATAAAGAACGAGGTGATGTTTTGTGATCGATACGCTAATTGTCGACGATCAGGAAATCGTTCGAGAAGGGCTTAAGATGATTTTGAGCCTTCATGATGAAATAAACCTTGTAGGCGAAGCCGAAAACGGGGTAAAGCTGATTGAAATGTTGAAAAGCATCACCCCGGAAGTTGTACTAATGGATATACGAATGCCGCTTATGGATGGAATCGAGGCAACAAGAATCGTCAAAGAACAGTATCCGAATATCAAAGTAATAATTCTCACGACTTTTCAGGAGGATGAGTATATTTTTAAAGGCCTTAAATACGGTGCGGATGGATATGTGTTCAAAGATTCCGGATCTGATGCCATCCTTCAGTCTATTCATGCAGCCTGTTCGGGTAATATACTGCTCAATCCGTTTGTTTCGCAGAAACTGATAGGAGCGCTGAACCCAATGGGTCAATCGGTGCCCGGAATTAATACAGGTACAGGCGGCTTGCTTACTTCCAGGGAAGTGGAGGTTTGTGAGCAGGTGCTATTAGGTAAGAGTAATAAGGAGATAGGAAGCGCACTTTTTGTAACTGAGGGAACGGTAAAAAATTATATCAGCCACATATTAGATAAGCTGGATCTGAAAAGTCGGGCGGAGCTCCTTGTGTTTTTACAGAAAACCCAATAAAACTCCAACTTAAACAATGTCGGTCGACGAGGGAATGTGTAAGGAAATATGAAGAGGTTAGCCATTTATTACGGCGGCGATAACGCTTTTCTGAATCTGGTTGCTGGACAATAAATATATAATCAGTGAGGATGGGGCAATTACCAGGCCGGCGCCAATTGGCCTCCATTTTGTTTCTATTACCAGGAAAGGGACAAAATGCCGACGGTGAGTGTTTTAATCTTAAAAATGACAGCGTCTCGCAGAAATGCGAGACTTTTTTTGCACAAAAAAACATGAACCTGCCGCACTCGCAGCAGGTTCATATAAATGCACATCATCTGTGACAATCAGTGCTCTGGGTTCTGTAGATTCAATGGGTCGCCTTCACAACTTTCTATATTGCTATTGCTGATTTTTACTTTGTTGCGGTAAAACAGCAGCAGAAGTAGAGCAATTACGGCGGCTATGGCAGCGGTAAGATATACATTCCTAAATCCACCGTTCAAGGTAGACTGGAACGCTTTCTCAATTTCAGGGCCTTTATTCTCAATTGTCTTAATATAATCATTCTTTGCCGTTTTAAAAGCACCCGGGACAGCGTCTTTAAGGACTGTCATTTTTGTAGACAAGTCAGTCATTT